>CAZSBU010000022.1:0-20720 GCA_964605055.1 uncultured Caulobacterales bacterium
CGTCTATTCCGATGCAGACGCACGATCCCCGCATGTGCGCGCATGCGATGAGGCCCTTCGGATCGGGACGGCGACGCCAGCTGACAGCTACCTGCGCATTGACCGCCTGATCGCAGCGGCGCGCGAAACACATGCCGAGGCGATTCATCCCGGATACGGCTTTCTATCAGAGAATGCCGACTTCGCGCAGGCTACGGAGGATGCCGGCCTCGTTTTCATCGGGCCGACGCCCGATACGATTCGGGCGATGGGCTCAAAAGCGTCGGCCAAAACTCTCGTCTCGAAGGCGGGCGTCCCGGTAACGCCTGGCTATCAAGGTAATGACCAATCCATAGGAACGCTCTGCAACGAGGCGGACCAGATCGGATACCCAGTCTTGCTGAAGGCGTCCGCCGGAGGCGGCGGCAAAGGCATGCGTCTGGTACGCCATCGCGAAGAAATGGCGGACGCAATCCAGTCAGCTCAGCGAGAAGCCAAAGCGGCTTTTGGCGACGATACGCTGCTGATCGAGAAGTATCTGGATCGCGCCCGTCACGTTGAAGTGCAGATTTTCGGCGACGGAAAAGGCGGCGTCGTTCATCTGTTCGACCGCGACTGTTCCGTCCAAAGACGACATCAGAAAGTAATTGAGGAAGCGCCTGCCCCGTTTCTCACCGATGCTGTACGCTCGAGGTTGCTTGCCGCCGGCGTCGATGCTGGCCGCGCCGTCTCCTATCGCGGCGCCGGAACTGTCGAGTTTCTCTACGACGGACAAGCTGACGTCTACTTCATGGAAATGAATACGAGGCTGCAGGTTGAGCACCCCGTCACAGAGATGATTACCGGGATTGACCTCGTTGAGTGGCAACTTCGCGTCGCTGCCGGTGAGCCGTTGCCCCTCCTCCAGGAAGAAATCGAGGCTCGCGGTCACGCTTTCGAAGCGCGTCTGTGCGCTGAGGACCCGGATCGCGACTTTGCGCCATCAACCGGCGCGCTCGACTTGCTGCGCCTGCCCCATGAACTGGCGCGGATCGATTCCGGCGTCGAACAAGATCAGACGATCAGCCCCTATTATGACTCGATGATCGCTAAGATCATTACACACGCGCCGACGCGCGCCGCGGCTCTCGGCCAACTTTCGCGCGCGCTCGAGAATACGCGCGTGACCGGCGTGAAGACGAATGCACGCTTGTTGCACTCGGTTGCAACGCACCCTGACTTTCAGGCAGGGAGCATTTCGACGCGCTTCATTGACGAGCGACACGCGGGGCTCCTCGCCCACCCGCCCATGGATGATCGTGCGCTCGCGGCGGCAATCTCCTTTCTCTCTGACGCCTCTTCGCCATCGGCAGATAACGCAGGCGCCGCCCCCGGCTTTCATCTCAATCAGCCGTCTTCGATCCGTCGGTGGATTGAACTCGATAACGCGCCCGCTCTGGTTCGCATTGAGCGCGCCCGAAATCACGGCTCCGTAACGGCTTTGATCGAACGCTATGCGAGCGTTGAGGCGCGCCGAGCATCGCCAACGCCTCCCGCCATTTCGAGGCTGGTTTTTTCTATCCTGCATGCAAAGTCTGTCTCGCCTGCAGAATGGTCGCTGATGGTCGATGGGCGGACGTTCGAAGCGACCGTTGCGCCGATCGCGAGCGGGATCAGAGTTTACATCGGCGCCGCCTATTGGGATTTCGCGCTAACCGATCCAGTCGATGATGATCGCGTTGCGCGTTTACCCGAGGGCAGCTTGAAGGCCCCCATGCCCGGCGTCATCACGAAGCTTGCGGTCAGCCCCGGCGATCGCGTGGAGGCGGGCGGCGTGATCATGCTCATGGAAGCGATGAAGATGGAGCACGCAGTCAAAGCGCCAACAGGCGGCACCCTTACGCGATTCCGTTTCTCTGTCGGCAACCAGGTTCGCGAGGGCGATTTGCTCGCTGAAATTTCAAGCGGATAGGAGCTAGCAAACCGCGCCGGCGACTATGTTAGCGTTCGGCGTATATAAAAAGGTCTGACATGAAACAGCCGATCACGATTGTCGAAGTCGGCCCACGCGACGGGCTCCAGAATGAAGCGCGCCCAATCAGCATTGGCGAAAAAGTTGAATTGATCAACCGGCTTGTGGCGGCTGGCGCGCGCATCGTCGAAGCGGGCGCTTTTGTTTCGCCGAAATGGGTGCCGCAAATGGCCGGCACGGACGAAGTGATGGCGCGCATCGACCGCCTAAGCGGCGTAAGCTTCCCCGTGCTGACGCCAAACGTAAAGGGCTATGAGATGGCCCGCGCGGCAGGCGCCACGACAGTCGCCGTTTTCGGCGCAGCGTCCGAAACGTTCAGCAAGCGCAACATCAATGTGTCGATCGCCGAAAGTCTGGAGCGGTTTCGCGAGGTCGTGGCGATGGCGGCTTCCGATGGCGTTCGCGTCCGCGGATACGTTTCTTGCGTGATGGGCTGCCCATATGAGGGCCCTGTTAGCCCGCAGGCGGTCGTCGACGTCGCCAAGGCTCTGTACGAGATGGGCTGTTTCGAAATTTCCCTGGGCGATACCATCGGCGTCGGAACGCCGGGGCAGGTTCGAAACGTCTTCGGGGCTGTCACGCAAGAGGTGCCGGCCTCCGCCTTAGCGGGCCATTTCCACGACACCTATGGTCAGGCGGTTGCGAATATCTGGGCATCGCTAGAGACCGGCGTCCGCGTCTTCGACGCCTCCGTTTCAGGACTTGGCGGCTGCCCCTACGCTCCGGGAGCGTCCGGCAACGTGGCGACCGAAGACGTCGTCTATTGCCTTGAGGGGTCGGGATTTTCCACTGGCCTCGATCTTGACGCTCTAATCGAGACCGGCGTGTGGATCTCCGAGCGCCTCGGGCGTGCGCCCGGGTCAAAAGTGGCGCGGGCGCGCCTCGCGGCCATGAACTGCAATGCTGAAACTTGATCCAGCGCCCCATTTCAACCTAACTCACCTGGCAATTGGGACGGTTCCGTCGGGGCAGGTGTCCATACGGCGCAGGCAGTCAGGAGTTCGACCTTTATGAGTCGTCAGTTCGCCACGATTGTCGCCGGCATCGCGATGTTGTGCCTCAGTCCGCTGCCAGCGATTGCTGAAGAGCCGGAATTTCGGGAATGGCTAAAAGACTTCCGGTCAGAGGCGCGCACGGCCGGAATTTCGGATGCGGTATACACGGACGCGCTCGCCAATGTCGTCGTCAACGAACGGGTGTTGCAGCTGAATGACGACCAGCCCGAGTTTTCGCGCGCGGTGTGGGATTACCTTGCGAGCGCCGTTTCAACGGACCGCATCGAGAAGGGCCGGCTAAATCTGGCTACGCATCGCGAATTGTTGGCTTCAATTGAAGCGCAATACGGCGTTGACGCAGAGGTTCTCGTTGCGATCTGGGGACTAGAATCCTCCTACGGATCGATCATGGGCTCGCACGACGTTGTCGGCGCCCTTGCGACGCTCGGATGGCGCGGTCGTCGGACCGCTTATGGGCGCGAGCAACTCATCGCCGCGCTCCGCATTGTGCAGAACGGTTATGCCGAACGGTCTCAACTTAAAGGCTCATGGGCAGGCGCCATGGGGCACACACAGTTCATTCCCACGACTTACCTCGCCTATGCCGTGGACGCGAACGGCGATGGCCGGCGCGACGTGTGGGGAGAATTGTCGGACGTGTTTGCCTCAACCGCAAACTATCTGCGCGCATCAAAATACGTGAAGGACAGCGGGTGGGGCGTCGAAGTCAGGCTCCCTGCAAATTTTGATTATGAGTTGAGCGACGCGGACGTCAGAAGGGCTGTCGCTGAATGGTCTGCAGCGGGGGTCACTACGCCCCGGGGCGACCTGGTTGACGCCTTCGACCCTAACAAACGTGGACGGATCATTCTGCCGGCCGGCGCTAAAGGCCCGGCGTTCCTGACATTCGAGAATTTCGATGCGATCCTGAAATATAACCGCTCGACGTCCTACGCGCTCGCTGTGGCGATGTTGTCAGATCGCATCGCAGGGCGCAGCACCGATCTTGTTGTCGACTGGCCGCGCAGCGACCGGCCACTTTCACTGACTGAACGTCGGCTTCTGCAGGAAAAACTCGTTGAGAATGGTTTCCAGCCGGGCCCGGTTGATGGCGTGATTGGCGCCGGAACGCGCCGAGCGCTGCGCGCATGGCAACGCAGCGTTGGCTTGCCCGCTGATGGTTACGCCTCAGCCGATATGTTGATGCGCCTCACTGATGCCCGTCCTGGCCAATCGGAACGCAGCACAGACAACACGAATTGATCGATGTGGCGCCGCTCGTGCAAAGCATGCGTCTAGCCAATGGCGCCTGAGGCTCAATCAAAGAAAAGTGTCTTATCCTACGCAGATATAGGCTGGGGCGCTGACGAACACGCCGACAAACTTCGCTCGCGACAATTCAATGACATTTATTTCTCCGACGACGGGCTTGCCGAAACCGAACACGTGTTCATTAATGGCAATGCTCTCAGGCCGCGTTTCGCCGAGGCTCGCAGCATCACGATCGCCGAACTTGGATTTGGCACGGGCCTCAATTTTCTCGCTGCATGGCGCGCTTGGCGGGAAACGTCGAAACCTCCAGGCGCACGGCTCCATTTCATTTCAGTCGAGGCTTACCCGGTTGCGCCAGAAGATATGGCGCGCGCCCATGCCGCCTGGGGCGAGCTAGCGGACCTCGCCGCAACATTGCGCGCGGCGCTTCCACCTCCGATTGAGGGGTTTCACCATCTTGAATTGGAAAATGGCGTTTCGCTGCTTCTTTTAGTCGGCGAGGTCGGCGACATGCTGCGGCTGATTGAGGCCCAGGTCGACGCCTGGTTCCTCGACGGATTTTCGCCGGCAAAGAACCCTGAGATGTGGCGACCGTCCGTATGCGCTGAAATTGCCAGACTGTCCCGCAGGGGAACAACTTTTTCAACATTCACCGTTGCGCGAACGGTCGTAGACAATCTGACGGCTGCAGGGTTCGCCACTCAGAAGCTTCGGGGAGCGGGCAAAAAGCGCGACATGCTGGCGGGCGCATTCGAGGGCGTCAGCAATTGTGCGCCGGTTCGCTCCGCGTGGTTTGTGCGAAGCGAACCAATGCTCCGGCCGGATTGCCTTCGGCTCGGCATTATCGGCGGCGGCGTTGCGGGTGCGGCGCTCGCCAACGCCGCGCGACGCGCGGGACTAGAACCGACCATCATTGATCCCGAGGGCCTCGCGCGGGGCGCTTCCGGAAATGCGGCAGGTCTCATCATGCCGCGCCTCGATCTCGGGTCGACGCCCGCTGCAGACTTTTCTCGCGCTGCATTCGTTCATGCCGTTCGACTTCTTGAAAGGCTTGGTCCGCCTATCTTCAATCAGTGCGGCGTGACGCTCGGGGCCGCCGACGAAGCTGACCTGCCGCGGCTGCGCCGCCTTTATGAGGCTGAACTGCTGCCTGCCGATTGGGTCTCGTGGACGCCAAAGGGACTGCGCTTTCCGCGCGGCGGCGTGGTCGACCCCGCCGCCTATGTGGCCGCGCTTGCCGACGGTTCGCCCGTTATTCGACAAGAAGCGCTACGCCTTGAACGGGGCAGCGATGCGCTGACCGTTTTATGCAGCAGCAGCGCGCGGCTCGAATTCGACGCTGTCGTCATTGCCAATGGTCTTGCCGCTTTGAGTTTCTCAAATGTCCGGTCAACGCCACTTTCCGGCTCCACTGGCCAAATCGACTGGTTCCCCGACGCGCCGGCGCCAGACGGTGCGATCGCATGGGGACCATACATGCTCCCCGCCCCGGGAGGCGGGGTAATTATTGGCGCAACTCGCGCGCCTGTCGGCGAGAATGTGCGAACACGCCCCGCCTCACTGACCAATATGGAGGCGAGCGCCACTGCCACTCAGGCAAATCTCGCCGCCTTGAGACGCTACGACCCAACAAAGGCGACCGTTCTTGACGGAAAGGAGGCGCTATCAAGGTCGAGCGTGCGCTGCGAAACGCCGGACCGGCTCCCCATTGTCGGGCCCCTGCCCGATTGGGGTTTTTTCGGCGCCGCTTATGACCCGCTTCGATACGGCCGCCAGATCGCCTACCCGCTTGCCGAATATCAGCGCGGCGTTTTAATCGCCGCTGGATTTGGCTCGCGAGGCCTCGTCACAGCCCCCCTATGCGCTGACATGGTCATCGCCGAGCTAACCGGCAGCCCTTCGCCCGTGCCGGCCGAGATTGCCGAAGCGCTTCACCCCGGACGCTTTTTCATCCGTTCCCTGAAGCGCGCTCAGCCAACCCGGCAAAGAACGTAACGCTCTGGAGGTGGCCGCGACGCGTGGAATGCCCTAATCAATTCCGATGCTCGCCGCGAGCGTTCCAACCGCCCGATCAAAGGAGACGCGTCAATGCGCGAAACCCCCTACGGCCCTGTTCTTGAAAACGTTCTCGAGGGCATCGGGAAGACGCCGTTGGTGCGCGTCGGGCGGATCGACACCGGCCGATGCGAACTTTTCCTGAAGCTGGAAGCCAATAACCCGGGCGGCTCGATCAAGGACCGTATTGGCCTTGCGATGATCGAGGCAGCGGAACAGAGCGGCCAACTAAAACCCGGAGGCGCCATTGTCGAGGCGACGGCGGGCAATACTGGTCTTGCCCTCGCACTGGTGGCCGCGCAAAAAGGCTACAAACTCACCATCGTTGTTCCTGACAAAATGGCGCAGGAAAAAATCTTTCACCTGAAAGCTCTTGGCGCTGACGTTCGCTTGACCCGGTCTGATGTCGGCAAGGGGCATAAGGATTATTACCAGGACGTCGCTCAGGCGATCGCCAAGGAAACAGGCGCTTTCTACGTCAATCAGTTCGGCAACGCTGCAAACCCGCTTGCACACGAACAGGTGACCGGCCCGGAAATCTGGGGCCAGATGGAAGGCCGGATGGATGCAATTATTGCGGGCGTCGGTTCAGGCGGAACGATCACAGGCCTGTCGCGTTTTTTCTCCCGGGAAGCCCCGCACGTCGAAGTCATCCTCGCCGATCCGAAGGGCTCTATACTGACGGACTATGTCAACACCGGCGCGATACCGAACGAAGTCGGCTCCTGGCTGGTGGAAGGCATTGGCGAGGATTTCATCCCGGATATCTGCGATTTATCGTTCGTGAAAAAAGCTTACGGCATCTCAGACAAGGAAAGCTTCGAAGCCGCCCGGGAGCTCCTGCGCATGGAGGGTATACTTGGCGGCTCATCGTCGGGGACGCTGCTCGCAGCCGCGCTGAAATATTGCCGGGAGCAGACTTCGCCGAAGCGGGTCGTCTGTTTCGTTTGCGATCGCGGCGACAAATATCTCTCCAAAATGTTCAACGACTATTGGATGTATGATCAAGGATTTTTGAAACGCCCGCCAAAGGGCGACTTGACCGACCTCATCACCCGCCGACACTCAGAGCGCGCGACAGTCACCGTAAAACCTGACGATACGCTGATGATCGCCTATGGTCGGATGAAGCTCTACGACATCTCGCAGTTGCCGGTGCTTGCCGAAAACGGGTCCATCGTGGGCCTTATTGACGAGGAGGACCTGTTGTTCGCCGTTGTCCGGAATCGCGACAAATTCAAAGATCCGGTCCAGTCGGCCATGACCTATCGCGTCGAAACGGTCGACGCGCATCAAAAAATGGGATCATTGCTGCCTGTGTTCGCCAAGGGCCACGTCGCCGTCGTTTTGAAGGATGGCGCGTTTGAGGGACTGATCACCCGCACTGACCTTCTCAATCACCTCCGTTTGCAGATGGCCTGAACATGAGCGACCAACCAAACCGATACGCCTTTTCTACGCGCGCCATACATGCGGGCCAGGAACCTGACCCTTTAACGGGCGCGGTCATGCAGCCGATCTATCAGACGTCGACCTATGCGCAGGAAAGCCCCGGCGTGCACAAGGGCTTTGTCTATGCGCGCGGTCATAACCCGACCCGCATGGCGTACGAACGCTGCGTCGCTGATCTTGAGAACGGCGCCAGATGTTTTGCGTTCGCCTCCGGAATGGCGGCAATCGCAACGGCGTTGGAGTTATTCGACGCCGGCGCGCACGTGGTCGCCATGGATGATGTTTATGGCGGCACCTATCGCTTGTTCGAGCGCGTGCGAAAGCGCTCAGCCGGACTATCCGTAACCTATGTCGATCTGACCAATCCTGAAGCGTTCGCCGACGCGCTTCGACCCGAAACGCGCATGGTTTGGATCGAGACGCCGACAAACCCCACGCTGAAGATCGTCGACATAGAAGCGATCGCCAAGATTGCTCACAGCCGCAACGTGATCGTCGGCTGTGATAATACGTTTGCTTCCCCTTATTGTCAGCGCCCGCTCGACCTTGGCGCGGACATCGTCATGCACTCTGCGACGAAGTATTTGAACGGGCACTCGGACATCATCGGGGGCGTTCTGGTCGTCAAGAATGCTGAATTGGCCGAACAGCTTGCCTTTCTGCAAAACTCCGTTGGCGGCATTCAGGGACCTTTCGACTCCTTTCTCGCATTGCGCGGGCTGAAAACGCTCGCGCTGCGCCTTGAGCGTCATTGCCAGAACGCCCTTGCTTTGTCGGAGTGGCTCGAGATCCATCCGGCGATTTCGCACTGCATTTATCCGGGTCTTAAGAGCCATCCGCAGCACGACGTCGCTCGCCGTCAGATGACCGCATTCGGCGGCATGGTATCGATCCGCCTGAAAGGCGGGCTCAGCGCCGCGCGTAATCTGCTCGAGCGGGTGAACCTGTTTACGCTGGCGGAATCTTTGGGCGGCGTTGAGAGCTTGATCGAACATCCCGGCATTATGACCCATGCTTCGGTTCCGCCCGACCGGCGCAAGGCGCTAGGCGTTGATGACTCGCTCGTCCGGCTTTCCGTCGGCGTTGAGGATCTTGACGATCTGCGTCGCGACCTTGAGGACGCCCTGAGAGCCAGCGACTGACGGGCAGTCTGTAGACGGAGCCTGTTCGAGCGAATGCTATTTTCTCGCGCCGAAAACAGGAAGCGACGCCAACCCGAAGATTGGCGCCGCCCCTTTTGCCGCCGACGGGGGAGATGTTGGCGACCCCTTTGAACCCCTCCCCGGGGTCAAACTTTCAAGCCCGCTTCATGGGGATGATTTCCGGCTCACAGCCGCTTCATCTATGCGCTGTTACTGTTAAATGAAATGAATTTGCACCAGAGCGCAAGCTGTTTGCCGACTTTGCCCACTATTGTGAAGGCGCAATGTGTGCGTATAGCCTACAGGCTCGCGCGCGTCAATCAGAACGGTTGGTGAACTCTATTGTTCTGAACGCTTGCAAGTCACCGCCGGTTCGGTTTTGGTCGCGAGCGAACATCGTAAGAATGAAAATTATTGTCACCGCCGTCCACAGAGCATCCTGACATGACGTTCCTCGATTTCCTTTCCGGCTCCAGCAATTGGGCGGACCGGATCAATGAAGCCTTCGCGCCGGTCAGCAATGCTGTCAGCTCGATAATTTTTTTCGCTGTTCCGGTTGGGGGAGCCCAACTGCCGCTCGTTGTTGTTTGGCTCGCGCTCGCTGCGGTTATCATCACGGCCTACCTGCGATTTCTCAATATCAGGGGTTTCAGCCACGCCCTTGCGCTCGTTACGTCGCCGCGCAGAAAGGATGCTGCGCCGGGCGAGATATCTCACTTTGAGGCGCTCAGCTCCGCCATCTCAGGTACTGTCGGCCTTGGCAATATCGCCTCTGTACCGGTCGCCATCGCGCTCGGCGGACCCGGCGCTGTTCTCTGGATGATCCTTGCCGGGTTTTTCGGCATGTCTTCAAAATTCGCGGAATGCGCGCTCGCCACGAAGTACCGACGGATCGGCGCAGACGGAAAAACCTTCGGCGGCCCGATGTATTACCTCGAAGACGTTTTTGCGCGGCGCGGCATGAAGAGGATTGGCAAAGGAGCTGCGATCTTTTTTGCCGTAATGACCATGGGCGCCTCTATCAGCGTCTTTCAGGTCAATCAATCGCACGCCCAATTTGTCAACGTAACCGGCGTGTCGGTCCCCTTGCTCTGGGGCGTGGTCATGTCTTCGCTGGTGGCGGTCATCATTCTTGGCGGCATCAAGCAGATCGCCAAGGTCACGCGCGTTCTGGTGCCGTTGATGGGCGCGATTTATCTGGGAGCGGGGTTCACCATCATCGCGATGAACATCAGCGAACTCCCCGCGGCGATCGCTTTGATATTCAAAAGCGCGTTCGGGCTCGAAGCCGCCGGCGGCGGCGTCATCGGCGCCCTCATCAACGGCGTGCAACGAGCAACCTATAGCAATGAGGCCGGCGTGGGGTCCTCGGCAATCGCCCACTCTGCTGTTAAAACCGATCAGCCTTTGACAGAGGGTTATGTCGCCCTCCTCGAACCCTTCATCGATACAATCATTGTCTGCACCACCACGGCTCTCGTCATCCTTGTGACAGGGGTATACGAACCGTTCCTCTTCCAGCCCAAAAGTCAGATCGTCGGCATCGAGATGACATCCGCTGCGTTCGCCGGCGCTTTTGCATGGTTTCCCTACGTTCTGCTGGTGTCGGTTGTCCTGTTCGCCTTCTCAACGCTCGTCTCCTGGGCTCATTACGGATCGCAAGCTGCAACCTATCTTTTCGGGCGCACAATGAAGGTCGAGGTAATTTTCAAGCTCGTACTCTGCCTGCTTTTGTCGACGGGCGCCGCGATACAACTCTCCTCAATCATCGACTTCATCGATTCTATGCTGTTCGGCATGGCGATCCCAAATATTATCGCCCTATACCTGCTGTTGCCGGAACTGCGTCGCGATATTCATCAATACGAGGCGCACCGGAAAGCCGCGCAAGCGCTTGCCGCAAACGGACGCCGGGCGGCAAATATCGGGGAAACCTAATCGGCGCGCGGATGAGCCGCCTTGTGGCTTTCCAACAAGCGGTCAACGTCGACGGCCGTGTAGCGTTGCGTAGCGGCGATGGATGTGTGGCCGAGGAGTTCCTGGATCGATCTGAGGTCGCCTCCCGCGGCGAGGAGATGGGTCGCAAAACTGTGGCGAAGCGCGTGCGGCGTCGCGCTTTCCGGCAGCCCGAGCTGCCGCGCATGACGTTGCATCATGCGTTGGACCATACGCGGAGAGACGGGCTTTTGCCGCGCGGAGAGGAATAACGGTCCCTCTGTTGAAATCGGGTAGGGGCAGGCGTCGACATACCCTGCGACGCTCGCCTCGACGTAAGGCAATACCGGCGCATACCGGGACTTCCCCCCTTTGCCGACGACAGCGAGTCGATCGCTCATTGGCAGCGCATCGCCCTTGAGGGAAAGCGCCTCGGAAATTCTCAACCCACAGCCATAAAGCAAGGAAAGGATCGCCGTATCGCGCAATTGCTCCCACAGCGCGCGATCATTTTCAGTCTTCGGAGCATCAAGGAGTTGGACCGCCGCATCGGCGGCGACAGGCCTTGGCAGTCGGGGTTTTTTCTTTGGACCATGCATCACTTCGATGGCGTCATTGCGAACGCCGAAGCGATTTTCGATGAAACGGAAAAAACTGCGAAGTGCGGAAAGATCAAGGTTGAGCGTGGCGGCGGTGAGCCCCTCCGTTTTACGAAAAGACAAGAATGACCTGAAGTCGGCGACGCCGAGATTTGCGAGCCCGGGCGAGCAGGGTGCCTCGCCGAGATGGTTGGTTAGAAATTCGTCAAACCGGTCAAGCGCCGCGATATAGTTTCGGATCGTGTATTTGCTGGCGCGACGTTCCGCGCGCAAATAAACGTCGAACGCCGCGATCATCTCGGGCAATCCAATCGGACCGATTGGTTTTAACGCGCGTTCCGCCATAACGAACTAAAAAGGTCCGGAATGCTTAACGCTCTGTGAACAGAAACTAGGTGTGCGCCAATGCGGCGAGCTCGGCTCTCAGTTCGGGAAGGCCTTCAGTCGTCTGCGACGACGTGGCGATAACCTTCGGATGAGCCGCTGGTCGGCGGACGATCGCCGCCGAGATACTGTCTTTCAGTTGCGCCAGCGCTGTCGGCTTCACCTTGTCGGACTTCGTGAGAACGATCTGATAGCTGACAGCCGCAAGGTCGAGGAGATCCATAACTTCGACATCCGTCGGCTTCAGGCCGTGCCGCGCATCAATCAGGAGGCACACGCGATAAAGGCTGGATCGGCCGCGAAGAAAGTCGCGCGTCAGCTTGGACCACCGGTCAACATCATCGCGCGTCGCACGGGCGTAGCCGTAGCCCGGCAGGTCAACGAGGCGCAGCATACCGTTCAGATCGAAGAAATTCAGCTCCTGCGTGCGCCCCGGCGTATTGGAGACGCGGGCGAGCGCCTTGCGCCCGGTGAGCGCGTTGAGCAACGAAGACTTGCCGACATTGGAGCGCCCGGCAAAAGCGATTTCCGGCGCGGCTTCCTCCGGCAATCCGCTGAGATTCACGACGCCGAGTTGAAACGCGCATGGACCTGCGAAAAGCACCCGGCCTTTTTCGATCGCTGCGGCGTCGCCGCTTGCCTCAAATGAATCTGGTTCGACCACCGCCTATTTCTTTTCTGCGACGGGTTTGCGTCCCGGCATAAACGGCATGCGCTCCGTCCAGTCGATTGACACGCCATTTTTTTTCATGATGGCCCATTGCTGCAATATCGACAGCGCCGTGTTCCAGAACCAGTAGAGGACCAACCCCGCCGCGAAAGAGGCGAACAGAAAGGTGAAGACGATGGGCAGCATCGCGAAAATCTGCTGCTGCATGGGGTCAGCCGCCGGGGGATTGAGCTTGGTCTGGAACCACATCGAAACGCCCATCAATAGAGGCAAAACGCCAACGCCTAGAAAGGCGCCAACGAGCGGCAGCGCCATCGGGTCGTAGGGCAACAGTCCGAATAGATTAAAAATGGTTGTCGGGTCGGGCGCGGACAAATCCTTGATCCAAAGAATGAACGGCTCGTGGCGCAATTCGATCGTTACAAAGAGAACCTTATAGAGCGCGTAAAAGATCGGCATCTGGACCAGAATCGGCAGACAACCCGCCAACGGGTTCATTTTTTCCTTTTGATAAAGCGCCATCATTTCCTGTTGGAGCTTCGGCTTATCCTCGCCAAAGCGCGCCCGAAGCTTCTCGACCTCGGGCTGGAGTTTCTTCATCTTCGACATGGACTCATAGGCCTTGTTCGCCAGCGGGAACAACAGCGCCTTGACGATCAGCGTCAAAAGCAGAATGGCGACGCCGAAATTACCGGTCAGATCGCCAAAGAAATTCATGACGTAGAAAATCGGCCGCGTGAGAAAAAAGAAGTTGCCCCAGTCGACCGCCTTGTCGAAATCCGCGACGCCGATGCCGCCTTTTTCCGGAGCCGCTTCATATGACTGCAGTGTGTCAACGTTCTTCGATCCGCCGAAAAGGTGGGAGACGAGCGTTGACGTCTCGCCCGGCGCGATCATGCGCGGAGCCAGCGCGTAACTTGCCTGGAAGATTGGCTCCGCAGGCGTACCGACATTGCGCAGGGCGGCGGTGAACGTCTCGCCCTGAGGGGGGATCGCCGCTGCAAGCCAGTATTTGTTCGTGATGCCGACCCAGCCATTGTTGCCGCTCGACTCAACGACAGCCGTTTTAGCCTTGCCGTATTTGCGTTCATAGAGCGCGTCGTCAATGACGGCGATCGGACCCTCATGCAAAATCATGAAGTTCTGAAAGTCAGCTGGAACGCCGCGCTGAATGACAAGACCGTAGGGCGTTACCGACTGCGCCGTCTCGCCCTCGTTTCGGACGATCTGGGTAACGGTGAACATGTATTCGTCATCGACCGAGATGGTCTTCTCGAAAACGAGTCCGCCTGCCGATCGCGTCATCTTGACCGGCGTCTCAGGAGTAAGGCGCGCGCCGTCGGCGACGCTCCAGATCGCGGCTTCATCCGTTGAACCGGCGGCGATCCATCCTTGCTGGATGTAGTGGCCGTTCTCTACTTCGGCTGGTTTCAGGAGCCTGATCGTGGCGCTCGCAGGATCGACGGTATCCCGATAATTTTTCAATCTGAGGTCATCGAGCCGGCCGCCGGTCAAATTGATGCTGCCCGAAAGGCTGGGCGTATCGATCGGCACCCGGGCCGGGGACCGGGCAATCGCGTCCTCGATTGAGATCGCTTCGGGCTTGGGGGCGACGATCGCTGGAGTAATGGCGCCCGGCGCCTGTCCCGCCGCATCCATTGGGCCAACGGACTGCGATTTCCTCAGTTCCAGGGCGGCCTGGCGCTGCGGTCCGGCGACAAGCAAATCCCAGCCGATGAGAACCGACATTGATAGAACGATTGCGAGGAGGAAATTTCGATCCATGGGGCCTCGGGCTTTTTCGGGATGAGTCCAGCTTTGGGGCCATACGCCCCCGGGGGAAATAACCTAAGATGCGTCGCTGGTCAGCTTCAAAACGGCCCGACTCAACTCGTCTACAAGTTGTCTATAAGGCCGGTCGAGCGCAGCGGGGCGCGCGATAAGGATGTAGTCCGATCCGGGCGATGCGTCAGCCGGCAGGCAGTCGCGGCAAGCGGCCCGCAACCTTCGTTTAATGCGATTGCGCGTGACTGCTCCACCCAGTTTCTTCGTTACCGTTAATCCCACTCGGACGACTGGGTCAGAGTCGCAACGGGCGTTCCTCGCGACCACAATAGCAGGCGTGCGAACAACCGGCGCATTTCGCGCGGCGAGAAAGTCTGACCTTCGGGCGAGTTTTGCGATTGTCGCGAGGCGAGTTACGGATTTGCCAGACGGCTCCTTAGTAACCTCTCCCGCCACCTCAGGCCGACAGCTTCTTGCGGCCTTTTGAACGACGGGCGGCAAGAATCTTGCGCCCGCCTTTGGTTGCACGACGGGCCCGGAATCCATGACGACGCTTACGGCGCAGCCGACTAGGTTGATAGGTCCGTTTCATGTTGGCGTCCTGCCGATATTCTTGGCGTGAATTTGATGGAGGCGCGGAATATCCGACAGAACTGGACGCGTCAAGGCTTCGGCCGGATGCAACAGGGCCAGCGATAGCGGAATTGTGACGCTGAAACTGGCCAGAAGCCCGTTTGCGGTCTCGCTTTGAGTTCGAGCCTGCCCCATATCCGGCGTCGGACAATGGCTGTAACGCTCGCTGGCCGTCGTCGCTTGAGGCGTTGATACCAATGAACACCGAGAACGGGAGACTTATTTTGACGCACGAAAACATGCCCCGTCCGGATTCGGGGTCAGAAGGCCGATCCCCGCTTCAGCCAACTTCCGCCGAGCCGGCGCAACCGAAGTCTGCGTTGCTAAAATATCTCCCGATCGCAGTTATCGCGACCGCGACGGCCATTTTCATAATGTCCGGCGCATACCGCTATTTAAGTCTCGACGCCTTGCGCGAGCATTACACCACACTGGAAGCGTTTGTTGAGAAACGGTTTGTCCTCGCAATTCTGATTTTCGCGGTCGCTTACATCGTCGCTGTTGCTCTGTCGCTGCCCGGCGCAACCATTTTGTCCCTGCTCGGTGGATTTCTCTTCGGTACTGTCGTTGGAACGGGCGTGGTCGTCGTCGCCGCGACGATCGGGGCGACAATTATCTTTATTGCAGCCAAGACGGCGTTCGGAGACGCGCTGCGCGCCCGCGCCGGGGGCGTCGTCAAAAAAATGGAAGAGGGATTTCGCTCCAATGCAATGTCGTATCTGCTGCTGCTTCGATTGATCCCATTATTTCCGTTCTTCGTCGTCAATGTGGCGCCAGCCTTGTTCGGCGTGCCGGTCAGAACTTTCTTCATCGCAACGGTCATCGGGATCATCCCAGGCACGTTCGCTTATGTCAGCGCAGGGAACGGCCTTGGGGCCGTACTGGCCGCCGGCGGCGATCTTAAATTGTCCGGCTTGCTTCTGAAACCGGAGATCTTGACGCCGATCGTGGCGCTGAGCTTTGTCGCCCTGCTCCCCGTCGTGCTTAAAGCCTTCGGCGTTTTCCCCGGAGCCAAGAAAGCGGCCGACGCAAGATGAAACGGATCAACGCTGACATCTGCATTATCGGAGCGGGTTCGGGCGGCTTGTCGCTGGCGGCTGGAGCCGCACAGCTCGGCAAGAAAGTCGTGCTGATCGAGCGCGGCGAGATGGGGGGCGACTGCCTCAATTATGGCTGCGTGCCTTCTAAAGCTTTGCTCGCCGCAGCCGCGGCGGCGCAAAGCCAACGAGACAGCGCCAAATTTGGCGTCGGCGCGCAAGAACCCGATATCGACTTCGCCGCTGTGATGGAACATGTGCAGTCGGTCATCGCCGCTATTGCGCCGCATGACAGCCAGGAGCGGTTCGAAGGATTTGGCGTCGAGGTGATCCGCGCGCATGGCAGTTTCAGCGGGCCGCGGACCGTTGTCGCCGGAGGCCATGAGATAACGGCGAAATTCATCGTGATCGCGACGGGTTCGTCGCCCTTCGTTCCACCCATACCCGGGATTGAAGCGACACCCTATTTCACCAATGAGACCATTTTCGCGAACCGGGAACGCCCGGACCATCTCATTGTCATCGGCGGCGGACCCATCGGCGTCGAACTTGCGCAAGCCCATCGCCGACTGGGATCGTCAGTCACGCTGATTGAGGGACTGACGATCCTCAATCGCGACGACCCCGAAGCGGTCGCGGTCGTTCGCGAGCGACTCGTGAAAGAAGGCGTTGCGATTTACGAGAATGTCAAAGTCGCGTCAGCTTCAAAAACGACGGCAGGCGTATCGGTTACGCTCTCTGACGGTACGGTTGTTGAGGGTTCGCACCTCCTCTTAGCTGTCGGCCGTAAGGCGCACACGGAAGGCCTCAACCTTGAGGCGGCGAATGTTGAGTTCGACGCCAAGGGCGTCAAGACGAGCGACAGCCTGCGCACCAGCAACAAGCGGGTTTTCGCGATGGGCGACGTGGCTGGCGGGTTACAATTCACCCATGTCGCAGGCGATCATGCCTCGACGCTCGTTCGTCGATTGCTATTCAAAACGCGCGCGAAACGGCGCGACGCGCTGGCTCCGAAAGTTACCTATTGCGATCCAGAAATCGCTAGCGTTGGATTGACTGAGGCTGAAGCGCTGGCGGCACACGGAGACGCGCGGATTGTCCGTTGGTCGTTCGGCGACAACGACCGTGCGCAAGCGGAAAAACGAACTGACGGCTTTATCAAAGCCGCAATCGCCAAGAACGGAAAGATCCTAGGCGCGACAATCGTCGGAAAGGGAGCCGGGGATGCGATTCCGCTTTGGGCCTTCGCGATGGCGAACCGCCTGCCAATAAAGCCGTTCACCGAGTTCATCGCCCCCTATCCGACACGCGCGGAGATTTCAAAGCGCGCCGGTAGCGCGTTTTATACGCCTACGCTTTTCTCTGACCGCACACGCAGTATAGTAAAGCTGCTCGGTTCATTTGACTGACCCGGAAAAGGGCGTTGCCGGATGAGTTCTGCGCCTGACGAGGAAAAAGCTTCGAGCCCAATCGGACGATCTCTCTCGTCGCGTCTGCTCGCTTTCACAGCCTTGGTCGTGCTGTTTACTGAAATTGTCATCCTTATTCCCTCTATCTCAAACCAACGCATGAACTGGATCAGGGAGCGTATCGAGGCGGCATACCTCGTTGGCGTAGCGCTCGACGCACCGGGCGGTCGCATGATCGACGCATCGACTGCGGATCAACTCCTCGCGACGGCGAACATTCTTAGCGTCACTTTTGACGATGGCCTGAAGCGCACGCCAATTCTCGGGCCGACCCTTGAAGGCAAACAGGTTCGGATCGCACATTCGATCGATCTCGACAGCATGATGCCGCTTTCGATGATAACGGACGCATGGGCGACAATGCTGTCGCGTGGCGATTCAACAATTCAGGTAATTGGGGCGGCAAAATTCGGACAAGGCGCACGTGTTGACGTGCTGTTGTCCCAGGCCGCTTTACGGGCAGATCTCATGCGCTACGCGCGCAATGTGCTGCTCCTATCGCTATTGATCTCAACAATGACAGCAATGGCGGTCTACTGGATTCTCTGTAACTCTATTGTCAGACCGATTGCGCGCCTGACCGAGAATATGCGCGCCTTCCAGAAAAACCCGGAGGACAGGAAAAATCTGTTGATCGCCTCCAATCGACTGGATGAAATTGGCGTCGCCGAGCGCGGACTCGTCGCTCTTGAAAAGCGCATCTTGCAGTTGCTTGCCGAGCGCCGTCGGCTCGCAGCGCTTGGCGCCGGCATCTCCAAAATCAGTCACGATCTTCGAAACATTCTCGCTTCAGCCCAGTTGATGTCGGACCGGCTTTCAGCGAGCGACGACCCGCGCGTCCGGAAACTCGCCCCGCGCCTCATCGCATCGTTAGACCGCGCCATCGTCTTAAGTCGCGATACATTAAGCTTCGCCAATATGGACGCGGCGAAACTGTCGATAGCGCCCGTGCGGTTGCGCGAATTGGTCGATGAAGTGTTCGATAATGCAGCAGCTTTATGGGTCGAGTTTGAAAACGCGATACCCGAGGGAGTTGTCATAAAGGCGGATTCTATCCAGCTCTACCGGGCGCTTTTCAACCTAGTCCGCAACGCAGTTGAAGCCCTCTCCGACCCAAACCTCTCGGCGGACGATACGGTCATTGATCCGCCGAAGATTCGTGGCCGTGTACGGATCGAGTGCAGTATGGCTTCGGACGTCTTCGAACTCTCCGTTCTTGACACCGGACCCGGCATCTCTGAGGCGGCGCAAACGCACCTTTTCACTCCGTTTCAAGGTTCCTTCAAGCCAGGCGGTTCGGGGCTTGGTCTTGCGATCGCTCACGAGATCGGCGTCGCGCATGGCGGAGATCTTATTCTAGCGCGTACGGATCATTCGGGAACAGAGCTGAAATTGCTCCTTCCCGGCGCTCTTTATTCTATGACGTCTCCCGTTCTCCACGCGCCCTCTCTTCTCGCATCAGCGCCGCCGTCATAGCCCTCAGCCGTAACTACGAAGCCGTGCAGCCCGCTCGCAAGTTCGCGCTGCGATATCCGATGGCCTCTCTGCTCCAGCCCAGCGACAATCTGACTGTCAAACTTTTCCGCTTCGAGGACGGCGGAATCTCGCGGATATACAAAATTCGCCAGATCAATCGCCTCTTGCATGTTCATGTCCCAGTCAACAAGGCCGATCAGCGTCTTGGCCACGAAACCGATGATCGCCGGCCCGCCTGGCGATCCGACCGCCGCCCATATCTCACCGTCCTCATCAAACGCGATCACAGGCGTCATCGAGCTGCGTGGACGCTTGAGGGGCGCAACCGCATTGGCTACCGGCTTGCCGTCTTGCACTGGGAGAAATGAAAAGTCGGTGAGCTGATTGTTCAGCACCATACCGGCCGCCATTAAATGGCTGCCGAAGGCGAATTCGACGGTTGTGGTCATGGAAACGACACGGCCCTCTCCGTCTACAATTGTAAAGTGACTGGTCGACGGGCCGTCCCCCGAGGCGTCGAGTCCGAATTCTTTCCATTTTGCTGCGACGACGGGATCTCCCTCGAACTTGGCTGGGTTGCCGGCCGATACCGATGGCGCAGCGATCGCCGGATCGACGAGTTGAGCCCTCGATGCGAGATAATCCGGCTGCAATAATCCTCGAATGACTTCTTCAATCGTCAGCCCGCCATCGATCGAGGAAAGATCCTGATCTGCTAGATAACGCGCCCGGTCTGCGTAAGCGATGCGGCTTGCCTCAAAGACGAGGTGGAGCGCTTCGATCGACCCTGGCCGCGCGCCGGCGAGATCGAATTTCTGCAGTATGCCAAGCATCTGAAGCAGCGTAATCCCGCCGGAGCTGGGCGGCGGCATCGAGCAGACTTTATATGCTCTGTACGCCCCGCATACCGCTTCGCGACGAATGGGCTGATAAGCCGCCAAGTCTTCAAGCGTCATGCCGCCGGGATTAGGGGCGCCGTTTACGGCCTCGACAATCGCAGCCGCAATCGGACCTTGATAAAAGCTATGTGGCCCTTCTTCAGCAAGGATTTCAAGCGTCGAGGCGTAGGCAGGATTTTTGAGAACGCTTCCGGCAGGTATGGCGGCCCCGTCATCGGTATAGAAATAAGCGGCAGCCGCAGGCAGTTGTTTCAGGCGCGGAATGCGCGACAATAGCTGGCTTAAGCGGGGCGACACAACGAACCCCTCTTCAGCAAGAAGCCGCGCCGGCTGGAACAGATCGCGCCAAGCCAGTTTGCCGTGTTCGGCGTGCGCCATGCCAAGCATCCGAACGACGCCCGGCACGCCGACTGAAAGGCCGCCGACTACGGCGTCATAAAATTCCATCGGCTGTCCGTCCGGTTTCAGGAACCGATCCGGCGTGGCGGACGCCGGCGCCACTTCACGCCCATCGAACGCATCAAGCGTTCCGGTCGCCGGATCGAAGTGCAGCAGGAACGCGCCGCCGCCAAGGCCCGACGATTGCGGCTCGACAAGGCCAAGAGCCGCTTGCGTCGCGATTGCAGCATCGACCGCGCTTCCCCCGCGCGCGAGGATTGAAGCGCCCGCTTCGACGGCATAGGGATTGGCCGCTGAAATGAACCATTTTCCGCTTGTTGCGGAAATTACAGGGTTTTGTTGGGCAGTCTGAGAATTCGCGTTCGGTACCGGCTGGTCGACGCCCGCGTCCTTGATGGTATTCTGGCCGCACCCTGTTGAGGCGATCACAAGTCCGGCGACGAGCGCCCAAATCCACTTATGGTGCATTTTTCACCTATCCCCGCGTATCGCCGCCAACCGATGGGCATTGCCTCTTTCGCAGACCAT
>CAZSBU010000023.1:0-17997 GCA_964605055.1 uncultured Caulobacterales bacterium
GTCGCCAGACGCCACGCAGGACTACACTCTGATTCTCGCGGATATCGGCAAGATGGCGATTGACCAGCTCGAGAAGGCCGCACGCGAGTTGCTCCGCGGAACGGTTTCCGAAAACGCAGCGGTTGCGGCCGCCGAACAGCTATCCAGCGGTCGTTGGACCCATGACTATCCAATTGAAGCAGCCGAAGCGCGCGCCATCGGCTTGAACGCTTCAACCGACATGCCAGCGGAAATCATGGAGCTGATGAAACTCTTTCCAGACAGGCTCAGCCGTACAAGCGTCAAATACATCAATCAGACGGCGCGAGCTGGCAAGCTGGCGCCGGCGCAGCCCTTGCAGAGCGGAGAGAGCGACGCCACAGGCCGGGTGCCTCTCACCGGATTTCAGCCGCACGCCGGGTCGCGAAGCTTCAGTTTCGGTCCGTGGAGCGCCGACAAACTCGACAGTCGTTCTGCATCAGCGACCTTCGCGGACGATCGCGTTCCGCGTACGCATCTTTTCTCTCGCAAATTACAGGCTGAGGGCGATTGATTCTATTTGCGTCGCCGCTTCGCTGATTATTTCAGACCTAGCCGTGATTTCGGCCGGCGGAAGAACGGACGGGGTCACTGCCGCAGCAGTTCGGGCCGCCTCCAGCGCGCCGGCGATTGCATTTTCTTCCGCCGGAATGGTCGGCGTTAAGGCGGTGAGCCGTTCGACGATGGTTGCCGTGAAGCCATGCGCATCTTGATATTCATGGATGTTTACAATTGCGCCGTCCTTTACGCCGTGATCGTATTCTTCAGCCGCCACGCGAAGCGTTTGGGCGGCCGCGCGTAATTCATCAGCGAAGTTAGGCTTCGCGCGCGCGGCGGCGTCTGCAATTGCGCGGCGTAGATCGGCGAAATGGGTTTGAACAATTTCGGTTTCAGCCGCGCCCACAACATCAGCAGCAATCGCGCGGAGTTCGCCCTCAAAGCCGCTAGCTCCGTATACTGCAAACGCGGGCTTGATGTCGGCGTAGAGTTCGTCTTCCGGGTGTTTCATGTGCGTTGCCGCCATGGCCGCTTCACCCGCTGCGTAGAGTTGCGTTCCAGCGCGCAGATGCCCCTCGATTAGCCAAAGCTGGGTCAGATAGGCCGACTTGTCCTGGGCTGGATCAACCGCGACTTGCGATGTCTGATGCTGGCTATGGTCGATTTCCTTGGCGGAGCTGTCGCTTGCGGAGGTACCAACTGCGCTCCGTCCACAACCCGGAATAACAAGGAAGGCAATGGCGGCAAGCGATAACGCGCTGATAAATGGCTTTATTCCTGACATCGCCGACCTCTCGATTCTGTTTCGCCAATTGGTGGAAGGGACACATACTGCGAATTATTCGCAGCTTCAATTGCCGCCGGCATACATCGCACTAAACTGATCGCGAGCCTTGCCGGCGGCGACGTTCCGCGCAAAATGCGCACATGTTCACGCGTTTCTTTCACGAACTTAAAACCGCAGGCGTACCCGTTTCGCTGCGCGAATATCTTACCCTCATTGAAGCGATGGAGGCCGATCTGCCGCGCCGGCAGGTTGAAGACTTCTATTTCCTCTCGCGAGTGACGTTGGTTAAGGATGAGCGCCATCTCGACAAATTCGACCGGGTGTTCAGCAAAGTCTTCAAGGGCATTGAAGCGCTCGCCGATGTTGTTGAGGCGACGATACCGGAAGACTGGCTGCGGCTGATGACGCAGAAATATTTGTCTGAGGAGGACAAGGCCGCGATCGAGTCGCTTGGTGGTTGGGACAAGCTGATGGAAACTCTGAAACAGCGGTTGGAGGAGCAAAAAAAACGGCATGAAGGCGGATCAAAGTGGATTGGCACAGGTGGCACGTCGCCATTTGGCTCAGGAGGCTACAATCCCGAAGGCATTCGTATCGGCTCCGAAGGACAGCGCCAGCGCCGAGCCGTAAAAGTATGGGAGAAGCGCGAGTTCCAGAACCTTGACGGCGACGTTCAACTGGGCACGCGCAACATCAAGATGGCCCTGCGCCGTCTCCGCCGCTTTGCCCGTAAGGGCGCAGCGGAGGAGCTGGACCTCGACGGCACGATTGATGCGACCGCGCGCGCCGGTTATCTCGACGTCAAACTGCGCCCAGAGCGTCGCAACATGATCAAGGTACTGATCTTTTTCGATGTGGGCGGCTCAATGGACCCGTTCGTGAAAATCTGCGAGGAGCTTTTTTCCGCCGCGCGAACAGAATTCAAGCATCTGGAATACTTCTATTTTCATAATTGCCTTTACGATTACGTATGGCGCGATAATCGCCGGCGCTGGGGAGAAAAGACGCCAACGTGGCAGGTGCTGCACACCTATCCTCACGACTACAAGGTGATCTTCGTCGGGGATGCCGCCATGAGCCCCTATGAGATTTCTGTACCGGGTGGATCGGCCGAATACTTTAACGAGGAGCCGGGCGGCCTTTGGCTCGACCGTGCGCTCGGCGTTTATGAAAGCGCCGTCTGGCTTAATCCTGTTCCGGAGGAACATTGGCGGCACACGCCATCGATAAGTATGATCAGGGATATCTTCAGCAACCGCATGTTCCCGCTCACGCTTGATGGGCTCGACCGGGCGATGGCGGAGCTGCGGCGCTAACCGGCAGTATGCGTGTCAGTCGCTATCGTCGGCCGCACCCTCTCGCATGAGCTCAGCATACGCCAGCGTACGGTTCGTCTCGTCACGGATGGCCGCTATTGCCGCCTGTCTTGCAGCAATGGAATCCTCGTGGCTGCCCGCAAGAAGTTCAGCTGCCTCCGCCCGATCGCCAAGCGCCCAAGCGCCGACGCCGCGCGCGGCGCCCTTCAGAGCATGCGCTGCATCATGCCAGGCCGTGTCAGTCATGGAAGGATCGAAACGCCGTGCCCACCCTTGGGCCTGTTCGATGAATATTGTCAGGATTTCGTCCAGCAACGCGCGGTCGCCACAGATGTATTGGTTGAGGTGGGCCGTATCGATGGGATTTTTGGACAAATCACTTCCCTTTTAAGGGCGTTCTGTCGGATGTGATTGCATCAACGACGTCCCGTTCGCTACTGGGGTTCGGTAGCCCCGGCGTTGGTCGCCGCCTCGGGTTCGGTAGCCTCCGCGCCATCAGATTCAGCGGAACTTTCGCTTGACGCCGGCGTCTCAGGTTCGGGCGCATCAGACAGCGCTGTTTCATTTTCAGATTCAGCCGCAACGCCCGGCGTCTGGTCGGACAAATCGACCGGCAAAGCATCTAAATTGACGTCGTCGCCCGCTGAGGGATTTGGGTCCATAACGTCAGTTACCGGAACGTCCATGCTTTCCGAAGATGGCGGAAGCTCGCTTGCCGGGACCTGTTCTTCGGCTGTTGTCTCGGGGACCGCCGGGGCAACCGGACCAACCGCGCCCTGACGATAGCTCGTCAGTCGCTGCAGGCCGATGACAATCGCGAGGGCGACGGCGATAATTAAAAGAATGCGTAACATGAGCGTCGCCTCCAAGCCCGGCGGCGAGGCGGCTTGCCACCCTACCGCATCCGATACGCGCTACGTAAACGAGACAGCGTGTTGAGCGCAAGCGCCGCCAACCGCTACGCTGACGACCGATGCGCCCGGAGGCGAAAATATTGTATCAAGTCAGTGCGTTAGTAAGCATTTTGGCGCTGGAGGACGACGCCGCCGTCAGGCGAAAGCCGCAGCGCGCGCCGCGTTTGCCGAAATAGTGGGCCAATTACCATCAGAAATCATGGGTTTAGTCGCAATCCATGAACCGCCAACGCAGACAACGTTTTCCAGCGACAAATAAGCGGCGACGTCCGTTTCAGCAATCCCACCCGTTGGGCAGAACTTCAGCGTGGGCAATGGTCCGTGCATCGACTTCAAGTACGCTCGCCCGCCGGCGGATTCGGCCGGAAAGAATTTCAGCGCACGGAAGCCCGCGTGTTCCGCGCGCATTGCCTCACTAACGGTCGCGACCCCCGGCAGAGCCGCAACACCGCGCGTAAGTAATGCTTCGATCAACTTGTCCGTACAGCCCGGCGTCACAATGAAATCGGCGCCGCTATCTATCGCAACCTTCAGGGCGTATTCGTTGAGCACAGTGCCCATACCAACAATTAAACTTGGCTCCGCTTTTTTGATGGCGGCGAGTTGCGCAGGGGCCGCTCTTGATCGCATGGTCATTTCGATTACCGACAACCCGCCCATTACGAGAGCGCGGGCCAGGCCAACGGCGTCAGCATTCTCTGGAACATCAAGCACGGGCATAACTCGCGCCTGAGATAATATTTCCTCTATTGAACCATTATGGCGCGCCATTGCGTCAGCGTCTCCCGTTTACAGAAGCCGCGCCAAGCAGCGCCACATTATCAACCGTGATCATGCGTATTGGAGCAATTGCTACAAAATTCTGCATGCGTTCCTTATCGAGAAAACGCGTAACGAACCCGCTGTTCATAAAAATGTCTCTTATGCGCATCAAAATACCGCCGCCGAGAAAGACTCCGCCCTGCGCACCAGAGGCAAGAACCGCGTCGCCTGCGACCGATCCGAGCACGTTGCAAAAAATCTCAACCGTCTGCCTAGCCTGCTCGTCTGACGAACTTACCGCCGCGACCGTGATTTCCTCCGGCGTGGATAGAGAAGATCTCCGTCCAGCGATATCGCACAGCGCCAAATAGATGTTTCGCAGTCCCGGCCCTGATAATAGCCGTTCAACAGGGACGCGATGGTGGATTGCTTCCAACTGCTTTAGAATTTCAATTTCTAGCGGCGTCCCCGGCGCAAACCCAACATGTCCGCCTTCGGTGGCGATGATGTGCGGCACGCCGTCCAGCGGCAAAATTAACGCTTGTCCAAAACCGGTACCTGGACCAACGACGAGACGCGGCGCACTGGGCGAGCCAAGGCCTTCTTTAACTAAGTGGAACGCCGTCTCATCGAGTTTCGAAACGCCGGCGGCAAGCGCATAAAAGTCGTTGACGACTTTCAGTCGATCGAGACCAAGTAAAATCTTCAGATCCGCAGCATTGAACCGCCACGGCGAATTTGTGAAAATTATGTCCCCCGCGCCAGTCGGCCCCGCAACGGCGAAGCACGCCTCCGTGACATTGGCGCGAGCCTCGGACAAATAAGCTCTCGCAGCTTCGCCAATGCTGGAGAAGTTCTCTGCTCTGAAGTTTCGTATACCCTCTAGTTTATGCCCGCCATCGGAAGCTCGCGCTATGCCGAACCTAGCGTTCGTCCCGCCAATGTCGGCGACCAGAACCGGCGCGACACTCATTGAGCGGCCTCCACGACCAATGAGCGCTCAGTCAGATCGAACGTCATGGCGCCCGCTTCTGCGCTGTTAACGAGCGCGCGCATACCGGCGAACAATTCGCGACCAACGCCCCAGCGATCAGCGTCGGCGGTCGAAACGACGGGCGATCTCTCCCGCAGCACGCTATCGTCGAGAAGGACGTCCAACTCTCCGCTATTAGCATTGAGCCTGATGATGTCGCCGTCGACAAGCTTAGCGATTGGACCGCCGTCTCCCGCCTCCGGCGTCAGATGTATCGCAGCTGGAATTTTGCCGCTGGCGCCTGACATTCGGCCATCCGTTACAAGCGCGACCCGGAAGCCTCTATCCTGGAGGACGCCAAGGGGCGGCGTGAGCTTGTGCAATTCCGGCATCCCATTCGCGCGAGGGCCCTGGAAACGCAGTACAGCGACAAAATCTCTTTCAAGCTGCCCGGCTTTGAAAGCATCAAGAAACGCCTGCTGAGAGTGAAAAACAATTGCCGGCGCCTCGACCATCCTGCGTTCTGGTTTGACGGCTGATACCTTTATCACCGCGCGACCAAGATTGCCCTTCAAAAGCGAAAGTCCGCCAGTAGCGGACGCGGGAGCTGCTACGGTCCGGACGATATCCGGGTTACCGGAAGAGGAAGGAGCCGCGCGCCACGCTAGCGACCCGTCTTTCAGATAGGGTTCACGCGCATAGGCAGCCAGGCCCCGCCCAGCGATTGTTAGGATGTCTTCATGGACGAGACCTGCGTCGATCAGCTCACGAATGATGAAAGCGAGCCCACCCGCGGCATGGAACTGATTTACGTCTGCAAATCCATTCGGATAGATCCGCGCCAGCAGGGGCGTCGCGGCTGACAAGTCGGCGAGATCGTCCCAATTGATAATGATGCCGGCGGCCCGCGCCATGGCCACAAGGTGGATAGCGTGATTGGTCGAACCGCCCGTCGCATGGAGGCCAACAATTCCATTGGCGACGGAGCGTTCGTCGACAATATCGCATAAGGGGCGATAATCTCCGCCAAGCGCCGTTGAGCGAGCGACACATCTGGCGCTTTCGGCCACGATCGCTTTGCGCAAGGGCGTGCCCGGATTAACGAACGCTGACCCAGGCAGATGGAGTCCCATGATTTCCATAAGCATCTGGTTGGAATTTGCAGTGCCGTAAAATGTGCAGGTTCCCGGTGAATGGTAACTGGCGCTTTCCGCCTCCAGCAGCGCATCGCGCCCGACTTTTCCCTCGGCGAAAAGCTGACGGACGCGCGCTTTCTCCTCGTTCGGAATGCCGCTTTCCATTGGACCTGCGGGTAGAAAAATAACGGGCAGGTATCCAAAGCGCAGTGCGCCAATCAGTAATCCCGGGACAATCTTGTCGCAGACGCCGAGCATCATCGCACCGTCGAACACGTTATGCGAAAGCGAGACGGCCGTCGCGAGTGCGATCACGTCACGGGAGAAAAGCGACAGATCCATTCCCGGCTGACCTTGGGTAACGCCATCGCACATCGCGGGAACGCCGCCTGCCACCTGTGCAGTCGCGCCGATTTCACGCAAGGCGTCCTTGATGATATCCGGATATCCACCCAGCGGGTGATGGGCTGAAAGCATGTCGTTGTACGCCGTTACGATCCCGATATTCGGCCCCTTGCCGCGCGCAATCGACGACTTGTCCGCCGCCGGACATGCAGCTGCCGCATGGGCGAGATTACCACACGATACTGACGATCTCTGCGGTCCGTCGATTGCGTGCTGACGCATTAAGCGCAGGTAAGACGCTCGGCTCTCAAGACTGCGTTCGCGAATTCGATCGGTTACCCGGTCAAGCGTTGCATTCAGTTTCGACATTACAGTCCTCGCTTACGCAGACCAGCAGACCCACATATCGGGTCTCGCATTTAAAATTGCTCTCACCGGCATTTCTTCAACCGGGCCATCGGAGACAGCCCGGGCATATGCTGCGCGTTTATCGTCGCCAGTAATATATAGGCAAACGAACGCCGCAGCCTGAACCGCACCAAGCGTCAGGGTCAAACGCTTTGTAAAATCGCCAACGACCGCGCTTGGATTTGCGTCAATTTCCGCGACATTGCCAACGTCACCGAGGGCTTTAGACAGACCACCTGCATACGGAAACCACGAGGCCGTATGGCCATCGACGCCAAGCCCCAGGACGACTGCTGAGAGCGGCGTCATCGACGTTAGGCGGTTTTCCAAACGCGCCAGCGCTGCGGGCGGCTCAAGCCCTTCATGCCACATGCCCTCGAACTCTGCCGCTACAGCCCGATTACGCAAAAGCGAGTCCCGTACGAACGTCTCGTTCGATCCCGCTGATCCGGGCGGCGTCCAGCGCTCATCAACGAGGGTGATGCGCACACGCGTCCAGTCGATCGACCGTATGGAAAGCGCCTTGTAAAGCGGCTCAGGCGTCGATCCGCCGGATACCGCGAGCGTCGCTGCATTCCCCTCGGCGCAGGCTCTGCCCAGCACTGCCGCCAATACATCGCTGACGCGTTCGGCCATCGCCTCGCGCGTCGGGAATATGATCAGATTTTCATTACGGGCCATCGAACCACATTCGCCCATCGCGATCGAGCAGCATGGCGGCTTGAGCCGGTCCATCCGTACCCGCCGCATAGGGATGCGTCGGGGTGCCGTCGGCGGCCCACCCGGCGATCACCCCGTCGACCCAGCGCCATGAAGCTTCCACTTCATCCCGGCGCATGAAGAGACCGAGATCGCCCCGAACAACCGCCATGAGAAGACGTTCGTAGGCGTCAGGATAACGAGCCGAAAACGCCTCGGCATAGCTGAGGTTGAGGGGCACATAGCGCAGCCGCATGCCGCCCGGGCCCGGATCCTTGGTAACGAGCAGCAATCGCACGCCCTCATCTGGCTGAAGCCGGATAACGAGCCGGGTCGGCTGCAAGCCGTCGCCGCGTCCATCGATGAGGCGATGAGCAACCTCTTTGAACTGAATGACGATTTCCGAACGGCGCGCCCGCATACGCTTGCCAGTACGTAGGTAGAAAGGTACCCCCTTCCACCGCCAGTTATCAATGTTCGCCTTGATCGCCACGAAAGTTTCGGTGTCGGATGAACCGCCCAACTCCTCGAGATAACCGGCGACAGCCACGCCTTCAGATGCGCCGGCGGCGTATTGTCCGCGAACGGTAATTTGCCGAACGTCATGGACGTCTACCGGTCGTAGCGCGCGCAATACCTTTATCTTTTCATCCCTTACCGTGTCGGCATCAAGATCAAGCGGCGGCTCCATCGCTACGAGGCAAAGGAGTTGCAGCAGGTGGTTCTGGACCATATCGCGCAATGCGCCAGCGGTGTCATAATAGGCGGCGCGCCCGCCTGCCCCAATCGATTCCGAAACACTAATCTGAATATGATCTATCGCATTCGCGTTCCAGACCGGCTCGAAAAGCGAATTCATAAACCGCAGGACAATGAGATTCTGGACGGTCTCCTTCCCTAGATAATGGTCGATACGAAAGATAGAGGCTTCAGGAAACGCAAGCCCGACCGCATTGTTGACGCTCTGAGCGCTGGCGAGATCCTTTCCGATCGGCTTTTCGAGCACGATGCGTGAGCCTTTACCGGCGAGCCCGGCCGCCGCGATGTTTTTCGCAACGCCTCCGTAAAGATCAGGCGGGAGAGCAAGATAAAACACCCGTTGGGTATCGGGGCTGTCGCTCAACTTGGCGCCTAGCGCCGGCCATTCGGCTTCCGGATTCGCTGCGTCGAGTTCAACGTAAAACAAAAGCGAACTAAACCGCCGCCACTCCTCGGCGTCGATTGCTTCGCCTGGATGAAATTTCTGGAAACTCGAATATGCGAGCGCCCTGAAACGCTCGTCGTCCAGTTCCGTGCGCGAGGCGCCGATAATCCTCGACGCCGGCGGTATCTGACCGTCGCGCCAACGATGAAACAGCGATGGAATGAGCTTTCGCAATGAAAGGTCGCCGGCGGCCCCGAACACCACAAGGTCAAAGGTCGAGACCGGCAAAAATTGCGGCGCGGCGGCGTTGGCTGTTGATGAATTTTTCAAAGCGAGACCTTCAAGGCGTTTAGGGCTAGGACAGTTCTTAATTCAGAATGATGCTGCGATGAGCGAACAGCTAAGCTAGCTCCGTACGCGTTTCACTTCAGGGAGCCGCCGGGCGCAGGCGAATAGCGGCGCCGCCGCTGGCGGCCATAACCAGATTAAGGCTGTCGGCAGAAGTGACCTCTAGATCATAAACACGGAGGTCAAATGGGTTCGTCTGCCAGTGAGCCTTGGGACCGTCAGCATAAATCGTCGCAATGTATTTTCGCCCGGGATGTAGAAACTCCAATGATACATCAATTTCCCGCGCGTGCTCATCGGTCAGCGCACCAATGAACCAATCTTCGCCGCCTCGCTGTTTGCGAGCGAACGCGACGTAGTCGCCTACTTCGCCGGCAAGAGCGCGACTCTCTTCCCAATCCGTGGGTACATCTTTGATGAACTGGAACGCCTTTTCATACTTGCTGTAATTCTCGGGCAAGTCAGCCGCCATCTGAATGGGACTGTACAGCACCACGTAGAGCGACAGCTCTTTCGCTATCGTTGACGGTATGCGGTTTGGCGACTCCGGTCCTGCAAACAATAGATCCAACACACCAGGCGTGTAATCCATCGGTCCGGAAAGCATGCGCGTAAAGGGCAGGATCGCGGTGTGTTCGGGTGTGTTCGGCGGCGTGCCCCAGGCGTTGAACTCTTGTCCCCGCGCGCCCTCCCGAGCAATCCAATTCGGATAAGTGCGGCGCAGCCCCGTGTCCTTGATTGGCTCGTGGGCGTTGATGCTTATTTTGCGCTTGGCCGCTTCGTTAAGCACCTTGAGATGATGCTGCGCGCTGAACTGACTGTCGTGCCACTCATAATGCGTGACGCCTTTGTCATCGACCCAGCGGAGCCCGCCGCCGTCAGCAACGTATCCGGTTTTGACTTGCGCAACGCCGAGCCGTTCGTAAAGATCGAAAGCCGCTGAGAGCTGGTCTTCATAATTCGAGACGTGCCCGGACGTTTCATGGTGACCTATGAGGCGCACATTCTTGGCCAGGCCGTACCGCGAGACTTCCTCAATATCAAAATCAGGATAGGGCTCCGCGAAGCGGAACACCTCCCCGTTATTGAACCAGTCGCCATCCCAACCGATATTCCAGCCCTCGACCAGGACGCCGTCAAAGCCATTCTCGGCTGCAAAATCCATGTAGCGCTTGGTCTCGCTTGTTGTCGCTCCGTGTTCTGGCCCTGATCCCCAGGTGCGCTCGCGAATGTGCATCGCCCACCAGATACCAATATATTTTCCGGGTTGAACCCATGACACGTCGCCGAGCTTGTTCGGCTCGTTCAGATTCAGGATCAGGTCGGAATTCAACAAACCGATCGCATCCGCCGAGATCTGGATCGTGCGCCACGAAGAGGTGAACGGCGCCTCGGTTTTAACGCGCACACCGTTTGACAGGGGCGTAAGGTCCGCATGAAGAACGCCCGGCCGCTTTTGCTGAAGGACAAACGCCGCATAATCGACGAGCGCTGCTTCATGGATAGAGAGGTGGACTCCATTGGGCGTCCGTACGGTCATTGGCGTATGAGCCCGACCCATCTCCGAAAGCTCAGTCGTGTTGTACAGATATTCATATCGGTTCCATTCGCGGCCAGGAATCCACCAGGCCGTCGCGTCCGGTTGCAAGGTGAATTCCGTCAGTTCATTGATGATCGCGACTTTACGAAACGCCTTTTGAGCGGGAACTTCGTAACGGAAACCAACACCGTCATCGAAAACGCGAAAGCGCACGTTCAAACGTCGGGCGGGACCAGCTGTCGATTCAAGCGTGACAACCAATTCGTTATGGCGATCGCGAACGAGGCGACGTTCGCCCCACGGCTGCTCCCATGTCTCGTCCGTCGAAGACGTTGATGACGCGGCGAGCTTCAGATCGCCGTCAAAAGCATGACTGTCTTTGAATAACAGCCCAAGTCTTGAGCGCGAAACAACAGGCTCGCCATTATAGGTCACGGCGTAGAACGCACGGCCGCCTTCCATAGACACACTTACCGAAATGCCGCCATCAGGAGATGCAACGTTAACGGATTGAATAGGTTGAGCGGACGCTTTTCCGATCGGCAACACGCCGGCGCTCATTCCGAGGAAAACGGCAAAAACCAACAGGGCGATAACCCGCATTGCCTTAGGCAACAATTGACGTCCGGATAAACCAGACTGCATGGCGCACGCATATGGCCCTTGATAAAAAAATGAACAGGCCGCCTGATGATCGTCGAAAAAGCTATTCATTACAGCCTTGTTTGTTTGCGTCACCCATATTGTTTATCTATCCGCTGCATCGCCATTTCAAGCCGAAATAGTCCGTTTTGCCGCAGGTAAAATCGTAATGTCTGGTGCGAAACCGACGCTCCCCGATCGACACTCTGGATGCGTTCAACCTTGAAGTCTTGAGACCGTTGAACGACACTGTCAGCGCGACTTTGCAGGACGGAAGTATCGATGAATCGTAGGCCTCTCCGCATCGTGATCGTCGGCGGCGGCACAGCCGGGTGGATGGCCGCTAATCTTTTGGCGAAGCGTTGGGGAGACGGTCGCGCAACCGTCACCCTCGTTGAATCCCCCGACATTGGCATCATTGGGGTCGGCGAAGGATCGACCCCGCAACTCAAGGCGTTTTTCGACTCGATCGGAGCGGCGGAAGCAGAGTGGATGCCCCGCTGCAACGCCACCTATAAGGTCGGAATCCTCTTCCGCGGATGGGCCCCCCAAAGCGGCGTTGGGAGCTACTTTCATCCCTTCCCGACCCAGATCGACGGACACACCGCCCCGGCATTTTTTCATAACGGGTTGTTGCGGCGAAAAGGCGTTGATGTCAGCGCGCATCCGGACCGCTTCTTCCTGCCGGCGCGCCTCGCAGCCGAACGCCTTGCCCCGATCAGCCCACCCAATTTCCCCTTCGAAGCAAGTTACGGCTATCACTTCGATGCGCATCTCGTGGGACAATATCTCTCAGACCATGCGCGTCGATTCGGCGTTGCCCATATCCGCGGAAACGTCACCCACATTGGGGTCAACGAAGCCGGAGCCATTACCCATCTTGATCTCGAAGGCGGCCGCCGCATTGACGGCGATTTCTTTATCGACAGCACCGGTTTTCGCAGCCTCCTCGCGCAGCAGGCATTGGGCGTGAAGTTCAAGAGTTTCGGCGCCAACTTGTTCAACGACTCAGCGGTGACCATTCCAACGCCTGACGAGGCGCAGGGACCGGATTGCCAAACCGTCGCAACCACGCTCAACAATGGTTGGGCGTGGCGCATTCCGCTCACCAATCGTGTAGGCAATGGTTACGTGTACGCTTCCGCTTATTGTTCCCCGGAAGAGGCCGAAGCGGAATTGCGCAGTCACCTTGGAGCAATCGCCGACAGCGCGCCTGCGCGACATTTGCGCATGAAGGTCGGCCAGGTTGAAAAACACTGGACGTCAAATTGCCTCGCGGTTGGCCTCTCGCAAGGCTTCATTGAACCGCTAGAGGCGACGGCGCTGCACCTTGTTCAATCAACCGTCGAAAACTTCATCGCATCATACGAACAATACGGCTTCACCAACGCGGCCATGGACGCCTTCAATCGCCGGATCAGTGAACGCTTTGAAGGAATTCGCGATTACATTGTTTGCCATTATAAAATGAACCTTCGCAGCGATACGCCTTACTGGCGAGACAACGCGGCAAACGAGAACCTATCAGATTCCCTGCGCGGCGTGCTTTCAGCCTGGTTCGGCGCGCGTGATTTACGCGAAGAAATTGCGCGGCAACAGATCGCAACGTATTACACGGCCATATCGTGGCAATGCCTGCTTGCAGGGTATGGACGGTTTCCCGATCGGCAGCGATTAAGAGAGCCAACCGCAGAAGATGCTCGGTTCGATCTCGATGTGATCGACACGTTTATTCGGAGGTGTGCGCTAAACTTCAAGCCGCATCGCAGCGCGCTCCATCGTTCCATTGAGCCCGCCTCGGTCGAATTTGCATGATTTTCGAGTTTGACAGCGCCGCGACCTTCAAAACGGAAAAGATCGGGCGTGAGAAAGAAACGGTTATCGTTATTGACAACGCCCTGCGAGATCCTATCGCGCTTATCGACGATGCGGCGGCGCAGCGCTATCAGACTATAGGTCCGCATTTTCCTGGACCGCGAGCGCGGGCGAGCGAGGCGTTCCATGGGTCAGCAGTTGAAGCGCTACGTCCTCTTATCTCAGCGGAACTGGGCCTCGACGCTCAATCCTGGATGCTCGACTGCTTCTATTCCATTGTTTCCCGCGCCCCGGAACACCTTGCGCCGATACAGCGCCTGCCGCATTTCGACGGCATCGAGCCCGGCCGCATCGCAGCGATCCTCTATTTGTGCCCGCCAGTTTTTAGCGGAACCGCTTTTTACCGCCATCGCGCCACCGGGTTCGAAACGGTGACAACGGAACGATTTGTAGCCTACCGGCGGGCGCTGGAGCAAGACGTGAGCGTTAGCGGCCTGCCGCCCGCCGCTTACATCGGCGATGGTTCGCCATATTTTGAACGGATCGCAGAGTTTGACGCCGTCTTTAATCGCATGCTGGTTTATCGCGGCGTAAACTTGCACTGCAGCGCAATCCCCCACCCGGAAAGACTGACCGACGATCCGCGCACCGGGAGGCTGACCATGAATTTCTTCATGCATCCAACCGAAAATTAAGCTCAGTGATCAGCCAATTGCGGGTGCTGCGCACGTTGCGGCGATGAAATCCCGATGCGTCGGCATTTTCGAAACATTCTGATTAATAAGCGTACGGAGGTTGCCAAATAGCTGTTCGAGCTGCGTTGAATTCAAATTGTCAGCAAGTGGATGATAGCTTTCGGGCGTAACGCGCTGTCCTAAGAGGACCTGGATCCATCCGGTCTCGGTAAATAACTCCTCCCCTTCGCGATACACCCGGCCCGTTTGCTTGAATATATCGATCTTGGTACGAAGCGAGTCAGGGATCGCCATGGACTGGCACGCGCGCCAGAACTCAGAGTCGCTGCGTTCGTTTGCGTGGTAGTGGAGGATGAGGAAATCGCGAATACGCTCAAACTCAAATTGGGATTGGCGGTTGAATTCAGCAGACAAATTTGGATCGCAATCGATATCCGGGAACATGGATATCAGCCGGTTCAGACCAGATTGAACGAGATGAATGGATGTTGACTCCAGCGGCTCCATGAACCCGCTAGCAAGCCCCAGCGCTACGCAGTTCTTGACCCACATGGCGCGACGCCGACCCGTTGTGAATTTGATGAATCTCGGGTCCCCCAGCAATTCCCCCTCGAGATTTTCCACCAGTGTTTGAGTGGCGTCCTCGTCGCTGATGAACGCGCTTGAGTAAACATGGCCATTACCAACCCGGTGCTGGAGAGGGATGCGCCACTGCCAACCCGCAGTGCGCGCTGTCGCCTGCGTGTACGGACGGAACTGCGCGCCATGAGCGCAAGGCGCGGCGACGGCCCGGTCGCACAGAAGGAAGTGCGTCCAGTCCTCATAACCCGCTTTCAGCGCGCCCTCTATCAGGAGACCCCTAAAGCCCGAACAGTCGATAAAGAAATCCGCAGTCTCAATTTTGCCCCCCTCAATCGTCAGCCCGGTGATGAACCCTGTCTCAGGATGTTGAACAACCTCAATAATGCGACCCTCAATTCGACGGACGCCTTTCGCTTCGGCGTGACGCCGCAAATATTGTCCGTAAAGCGAAGCGTCGAAGTGAAACGCATATTTGATGCCGCCGAGGCGCGAGGAGCCGAGTTGATTGAGGCGGTCAAAGCGATTGCGTACAGCGGACTGAGCATTGAGCGAGTAATCCCACAAATCCGCCGACGCGCCATCTGCGCGGGCCCGCAACCAGTAATGGTGGAACGGCAACAACCCAACCGGCATGCCGATGTCGCCAAATGCGTGAAGGTAGCTGTCGCCGACCCGACCCCAATTATTGAATTGGATACCCAGCTTGAACGACGCTTGCGTCTCGCGAACGAATTCGTTTTCGTCAAGACCAAGAAAACTGTTGATGTGATGGATCTGCGGGATCGTCGCCTCGCCGACGCCAACAATGCCAATTTCTTCCGACTCGATGAGGCTGATCCTCAACGCCGAACCGAACGCGCGCGCGAGGACGGCAGCCGTCATCCATCCGGCCGTCCCGCCTCCGATGATCGCGACAGATTTGATCCGCTTGTCAGTCATGCAGAACTCCAGTCAGCGCACAATGCTGAGTAACGGGGTGCACGGTTGATATTACGCAATAGAAGCCCAGAGGTTCATAGTTGACCTTATGACGCAAAAAACCGCCGGCGCATAACGCCGGCGGTTAAGGAACGCAACTTTAGGGAGGAGCAGGTTAGAAGCGGTAGGACGCGCCAACGAGATAGGTGCGGCCGAAAGATTGGCTATCGATAAGTTGGCGATCGCCCTGGAACGTCTGGAACGGTTCATCGGTCAGGTTCAACCCTTGAACCGTCACGCGGAGACCATCCAGCGCGCCTGAGAAAGCGTAGCCGATTTGCGCGTCGATGATTGATTCCGGCTGCGCCGTACGGAATGTCCGCGTGGCGGAAATAGCAGCCAACTCGCCCAGGAATTCGGTACGGAAACGGTGGCTGACGCGAGCCTCAAACCCGCCTCGCTCGAAGTAGACCGTTGAGTTCACGACCCACTTAGAAAGACCGGGAACCGTGGTCGTTGATGTCGACGTTGGATCGGTTTCAAGGAAGGTCGTAACCCGGCTGTCCGTGAACGAAGCGCTGGTGAGGAAGCCAAAACCCTCGAGAGGCTGCGATACCAGATCGAGCGGAACCGAGAGCGACGCCTCGATACCGCGGATGCGGCCATTACCGTTGTTACTGTTGGTCCGGTTCAGACCGAGCGTTGAGCCGAGCAACGCAAGCTGCGCCGGCGTTAGAAAGATGTTCGCTTCCGTTGTGAAGTCTTCAACGAACGCGTCGCCGGTGTTCACGAAGTCGCCTAGATCTTTGTAGAATGCGGCTAGCGAAATATACCCCGCGTTTCCGAAATACTTCTCGAACGAGATATCAACCTGGTTGGAAATATAAGGGCGAAGCGCAGGGTTTCCGCTGCTGCGCCCAAACGCTGTTCCGCCTGGCGCGAGGGGATCAGTATTGCTCAACGCAGTCAGGTTGACGTTGAGATTCTGGCTGGCGCTTAACTGGTCAAGACGAGCGCGAGCCAGCGTTCTGGAGGCGCCGAAACGCATTTTCACCGTTTCCGAAAGGTCGAAAATCAGGTTCAGCGTTGGCAGGAAGTTCGTGTACGAATCGCCGCCGCTGACCGGAACGATCTCAAATTCGCCTGGGGTTGTTTCGGAGGCCGCGACCGCCAAACCATCGGAGCTCTGATTTGTGTGGACGATTTGAACGCCAGCGTTGCCGGAAACCGGAATTGCGCCGAGTTCGGAGTTTATGCCAAATTTCAGCCAACCCGTAATGACGTCTTCATTGACTGTCCACGATTGCGGCGTCGCGAATGACGAGAGCGACGTCGAAACTGGAACATAGACGTTGTCGAGAAGGAACCGCGTATCGAGAGTGACCTGGGGGCCGAAGCCGAGGAAGCTCACGACGGACTCGTCGAGAATTGCCGCGGCTGGGATTGGTAATGATTGTACGACGCCCGCGTCGGACAACGTTCCGCCGCCGAGCGTCAAGAACGTCTGGTCGATTTCACGGGATTTTTCGCGCACGCCCCAGTCAAACCCGACTTCGACATTGGAAATTGCGCCAAACTCTACGTCGCGATCGACAGCCGCCTTTAGGTGCCAAAGATCGTCGACCGTGCGAGGAGCGTTAATAAAACCAGCTTGTACGACATTACCACCGCCGCCCCAGCCAAGTGGATCGGTTAACACTATCGCGTTGGGACCCGTGGTTGCCGAATAATCCAGACTGCCGGTTATTTGCGGAATCGATCCGGGTTGTTGCGACAGGATGAGCGTGTCTGCCGCGCCTCCCGTCGAGCCAAAGCCCGTGCCGGCATACGCCTCGATAAGCTCATCACGACGCGTCGCTCTCGAATAGCTGACATCGAGTTCAACGCCCCAGCCATTGTCACCGTCAAATTTCCCGTTCCAACCCGACGAGAAAAGTTCTGCGCGGCGGGCGTTGAGATCGTTCCGGATAACGCCGCGAACATTGTCAAACGTTGCATCGGTCGCGAAACCATCGACCTGGTTGTTTACGACGTTGCTTACGCCGAAGCCGCCGCCAAACCCAAGCGGAAACTCGATACCTCGGCTGACTTGGTCTTCGTTAAAGTCAGTGTAGAAAATGTCGACCGTCGAAGAAAACTCATCGGTCGGCTGGTACTGAAGCGTAACAAAACCACCGACGCGGTCGAGGTCGTTAGATTGCGCATTCCGACCGTTGGTGCCGCCAAGCAATAAGGGGTCAGCAGTGGTGCCGGCCCCGCCATAGCCCCAAGCGCCGAAGGCTTCCTGCTGCGTCGGGGTGGATTGGAATGCCAAACCAACCGCCAAACCGAAGGTGTCGTCAAAGAACTGATCGACATATGTGCCGGTCGCGCGATATCCGGCGCCCGGAGAGTCCGGATTGATCGATCCATCTTCGTTGAACTCATACCGGCCACTGACCGCAACGATGCGCTCTG
>CAZSBU010000023.1:18007-18977 GCA_964605055.1 uncultured Caulobacterales bacterium
CTGACGCGTCAAGCGGACGGATCGTCCGCAGGTCAACGGTACCGGCAAGACCCTGACCAATAAGCCCCGCATAAGGCGTCTTGTAGACAACCGCCGAAGACAGAAGTTCCGCGGGATACTGATCGAATTCAACGCCGCGGTTATCGCTGGTCGTCACCTGCTCGCGCCCATTAAGCAGCGCCGTCGAAAAATCAGGCCCCAAACCACGGATAGACAGCACGTTAGAGCGACCGTTCAGTCGCTGCGTCGCCAGACCGGGCAAACGACCAAGCGATTCGGCGATTGAAACGTCAGGCAGCTTGCCGATGTCTTCTGCTGAGATCGCCTCAACAATAGATTGCTCATTCCGCTTTTCAGCGACCGCCGTTTCAATGGCGCGCCGGAAACCCGTCACAAGCATGACGTCGCCCGAAGCTTCTTCTTCAGCGGCAGGCGTTTCCTGCGCAAAAGAAATCGCTGGGGCGGACGCCGCGGCGAACGCCGCCAACGCCACGCCTTTGAGAAGGCGATCTTTAAACTGATTCGAATTAAACGATTTCTCGCGCGTCATGGCGCTGACCCTCCTCGTGTTGCGCTTCCAGAACCGCCTGTTTGCAGGCCGTCATTCTTTTTATTCAGCGCCTGCGGAGCACAGCCGAGCGGGACCCGACATCACGATACCCGCTACTGACCGCGCCCTTCGCTCGACGCGTTGTTCGGTAGTTTAGTTACAAGTCGCGATCAAAATCCAGAAAATTTCTCTATCGGGCGCGTGCAAACCGTTGCTATCAGGCAACATTCACACGCAATACTTCCTGCACGACCGATCCGTTCATTGATCAGATCGCCCGACCGGAGACTTCGCTCGCTTGCCGGAACCGGTTTTTTGTTTCCGCCGTCAGGTCAGGCCATTCAAATCTCCACGACCAGTTCCCAGTCGGCACGCCGGGCGTATTCATCCGCGCTTCGGGGCCTAGGCCCAGAATGTCCT
>CAZSBU010000023.1:18987-20706 GCA_964605055.1 uncultured Caulobacterales bacterium
AACTGAACCACCGCCAGGGAAGACCGCGCGCGGAACGTCTGCGCGATCAATCCCCAATGCGCTTCAGGCAACGGTCCGATGAGCGCTTCGAGGCGCCGTTGGCGTTCCGCCAATTGCGAGGTGTCTCCGTGCACCTCCGCCAACTGGCGCGCCAGCCATTCATGCGCCGTTTCATTGTCATGGGTGCCGAGGTAGGAAACCGACAGAACAGGCCAGTCTTCAGGGTCGTTGCCTTCTGCGAACACGCCGTTTTCAATCTCGAATTGCAGGATCTTCATGCCTGGCAACCCGAATGAATCTCTCAGCGCCAGTACGTCCGGGGTGATGAAGCCGAGGTCTTCAGCGACAAGCGCTGTATCCCCCAGCGCCTCGCGCATCGCCGCGAACAATTGCGCGCCTGGAGCCGTTCGCCAAGCGCCAGACCTGCCCGTGGACTCCGACGCCGGAATTGACCAATACCCGGCGAACGCCCGGAAATGGTCGACGCGGACGATGTCCACGAGCTCGAGGGCCCGTCGAACCCGGGCGATCCACCAGGCGAATCCGTCGCGTTCAAGCGCGGGCCAGTCATAAAGCGGATTGCCCCAGCGCTGACCGTCGACAGCGAAAGCATCAGGCGGGCAGCCTGCCACGTTAGCGGGAAATCCCCGCTCATCGAGCTCGAAAAAATGCGGAGCAGCCCAAACATCGGCGCTATTTTGCGCGACGTAAATCGGCACGTCCCCGAATATCTCAATACCCGCCTGCTTTGCATGCGCCCGCAGCGCCGTCCATTGCCTGTCAAACAGAAATTGGGCGACAGCAATTTCTTCAACCCGCTCGGCATAGAGCGATGCCGCCCGCTCGAGCCCAGCGGGCGTACGCCTCGCGATGTCTGCCGGCCAATCCATCCATTGCGCGCCTCGGTGCGCGTCAGAGATCGCGGTGAAGAGCGCGTAGTTGCGCAGCCAAGCATCGTCGTGACGCTCACGGAAAGCGTTGAGCGCCGCCCGGTCGTTGACGGAAGCGGAACTCAGAAACGCGCGACAGGCGCGGCGCAAGACAGCGCCGCGTTCGGCGAACATCTGTCCGAACGCGACGCGGTTACGGGGCAACGCTTCAAGCGGATAGAGATCGCGATTTGACAGCAATCCCATGGCAACGAGCTCTGACAGACAGATCAGGTGCTCGGCTCCGGCGAAGCTCGAAGTAGCCGTATAAGGCGCCTCGCCTCGGTCAGTCGGATTGATCGGCAGGATCTGCCAGACTGACTGCCGCATTTCGCGAAGCGCATCGATAAAACGGTGCGCCTCCGGACCGATCTCGCCTATGCCGTGATCTCCGGGGAGCGAGCTGATGTGCAGGAGGACGCCGCTGCGCCGTGTGTCATTCATTTCATATAACCCTGATTTGAAGTCTAATTGGCTGAAGGCCGCCATTCGAAAATTTTCAGCGAGCGCGCGGTTACATCGATATCCTGACCTGCGCGCAAAAGGGTGGCGCCTTCGGGCGCTTCCGGCTGGGCCGTACAAAGCAGTTGGCGCCACGGTCCGCCGTTAGGCGTTGCTGGCGCCGTCAATGTGCGGGCCTCAACTGCCGGGTTGAACACCGCCAACAATCGAGGCGCGAACGCCCATGAGTCCCCGCTCGATCGATCAGCAAGCAGCATCGCGAAGGGATTAGCGCCTGCGCCCCGACGCCAGTACTCCGCCGTCATTGGCGCCCCAGAGAACGCCAGCC
>CAZSBU010000024.1:0-1946 GCA_964605055.1 uncultured Caulobacterales bacterium
GGTGAACGTTGACGGTGCATTGCGCCTTCGGCTTAATGCACCCTACTCGCTGATCGCGCCAACTGAATTGTTTTCTTGCAGCATGCTGCTGTTATACTCATAAACATATGCCGAGAGTCGCGACAGAATGGTGTTCGAGGGCATTTTTTATTCACCTTTTCTGATTTTTTAATTCAAAGCGGAAAATATACTGAAATAATTTCGTACGATGATCCATTCTTTCGAATAATTTCCCCAGAGTACTTATCAATATCATATCTAAATGTTTCTATGTCGCTTGACGACCATTTTAACACTCGCGCATTATTTTGCACCATTTTTGTGTAAGTTACATCTCTAACGTCTATTTTTTTCACATCTATTGTATTGTCGTATTGTCTTGTTTCGTATGATTTATCCAATATATCACGAGCTGCGTAATAGTAATTAAATCTTCTTTGGAATCCAATATCATAAGACACTAATACTTCTCCGCTCATTAGACGATTAAAAAATGTTCGGGCCGTCTGACTATTTTCGCGATTAATTGTTTCAGTGGAGTCATCAGGTCCGAGGTGAACGAGCAGAACGCCCCCAGCGCCTACAAATTTTCCCCGCGGATCAAACCGATCATCAAGTAGCATTTGCGAGCTGCCGGTTGTTAAAGCCAGATTATCAAAATCGCCATAAGCCGACTTTATCGATATGCCGGAAAATGATTCTCCGATTTCGCGGAGATGAGCTGTGACCTCCGTTGGCGCCTCATAGTCATCAATAGAATAGATTAGAGGCGCTAGGTTATACTTGCCGGTTGGTTCGAAGCCGTCAGCCAGCGCTCTTGCTGCCAAAAATCGCGCGTCGGCCACGGCGCCGCATACATTCACAGTCGAAACGAACAGGGCGCGACGGCCGAACTGCAGCCCAAACGATTTTCGTGTCGGAGAGTACGACAGACGTGAGCCTCCCCCGATGCCGCCGCTGAGCCGCCTGGGCTTGCAGGTGACGATCTCTTCAATAACGAAATCCTCGCCGGCGAACTCCCCGCTGACATACATTCGATAATCGAACGAAGGCCCGAGCTTGTCGCGCTTGAGGGCCGTGCCAACGTCAACTGGCCCGCAACCAGAGGCGAGAATGGACGCAACGCCAGCGACCGTTCTCAACAGCGTGGCTGGCGTATGATTATTGCTGCAACGCGCGATGTTCATCTTTTGCGGTGCTCCTCATAAGAGACTGCGAAGGCAAATTCGCGGCACTTTCCTACCTGAACTCTGAACTGCGAACGTGAAAGATAAATCTTAACGCATTTGTATTGATGTAATACATTATACTAAATGAGAATTTTAATTGACCTCGATGAGAAGCAGGTTCGCGACCTGGACGAGATCGCCGCGCAGGCTAGGCGATCGCGGGCCTCGATGCTGCGCGAGGCAGTCGCGGACTATCTTGGCAAGGCGCGCAAGAACCGCGAGACTGACGCTTTCGGCCTCTGGGGTAAGCGTAAGTTCGACGGGCTTGCCCATCAGAAGAAGCTGCGCGCCGAATGGTGAAGGCGCTTTTCGCCATGCGTCCGCGCGCCGCCCTCAGGGTGAAGCCCTATTTCAAACGCGCCTTGAGATCCCGGATCGCCTGCGGCGTCCGGGATGACAGAGTGGGCGGCGTGGCTCCATCCTTCGTGACGCCGCTTCGCGGCCCTCAGGATGAAGACGCCGCCTGAAGCACCGCTTAAACCGATTACTCCGCCTTGCCCCACAGCGCGTTGATGCGCCGGTCGCGGCCGCAGCCCGTGCGGTAGGTGGCGTAGCGCAGCGGGTTCTTCTTGTAATAGTCCTGGTGATAGTCCTCGGCGATGGTGAAGGTCGTCCGGTCACGGACGGGCGTGACGATGGGCTTGCCGAGCGCCGTCTGCGCGTCGGCGAGGGCGGCTTCGGCGGCGGCGCGTTCTTCCGGCGTCTCGACGAAGATCG
>CAZSBU010000024.1:1956-3519 GCA_964605055.1 uncultured Caulobacterales bacterium
TGTGGCGAAGATGGCGGTCGCGTAATGCGCCCCCCGGTCGCAGAATTGCCCGCCTGCGTCCGTCGGGTCGATATGGCGGAAGAAATAGTCGATCAGCGCGCGATAAGTGATTTTTTCCGGGTCGTAGAAAATCTCGACCGCTTCCAGATGACCTTCATGATTGCGATAGGTGGGGTTTTCGAGCTCGCCCCCGGCGTAGCCCGACACCGCCGCGTAGACGCTGTCGAGTTTTTCGAAGTCTTTCTCGACGCACCAGAAGCACCCGCCGGCGACGAGCGCGCGCGAGGCGCTTTCCGGCACGCCTTCGGGGCGGGCGGCGTTCGCTGCGCTCGCCTGTTTTCCCGCCTGCTGGGCGCTCAGCCAGCCAGGAACAAACCAGGCGGCGAGGACGGCGAGCGCGATCGCAACGGCGATCAGGGTCAGTTTATTCATTGCAAGAGTTCCTGTTTCATCGGTATTTTCTGAAAATCGTCAGCGCCCGGCAATTCCCGTTAGCGGGTATATGGTCCGTTTTTGAGGCAACGCCATCGGCGCGGGGCGCGCCTCTCCCCGACGTGAACATTAAAGCTTCTACAGGTCGAGCGCGAGAGCCGATCGCGCCCGCATTTTAACGGTTCCGCCAATAATCCCTTAGAGGGCGTTAAATACCTTCGGCTTCGCTGAAGGCGGGGGCGTGGCGAAGTCACGCTTAGGAGAAGTTAGAATGAACATGGCGATACGCGTAATCATAGTGGCGTTGGCGGGGCTGTGCGCAGCCTTTCCCGCCAAGGCTGCGACAACCCTGTTTGCCCAGTCGGTCGTCAGTCAGACCGGACCGGTAACGAACGCGACGGCGGCGTTGTTCTCGACGAACGGCGCAGGCGCGGCGATCGGCGCTGGCGGCGAGCTGGTGCTGAACTACCGCTTTGCGCTGACCGGCGTGGGCGTGACGACGACGTTCCTGCCGAGCGGCTCGTTCAACGCGCTCGCCGTTTCCCTCGGCGAGGTCGTTGGCGGCGTTGCGCTGTTCTCGAGCGAGTTCCTGTTCCTCGATAACGGCACGGGCGGCACGCAGATGGCCGACTTCTCGGCTGCCTGCTCTGCGGTTTCGCCGTCGGGCTGTTCCCTCCTGCGCATCCGCAATCTCGCGACCCTGATTGGGTCGAGCGGGGCCATTCTCGACAGCATCAGCGGCGTATCGAACGCGCCGGAGCCGTCTGTCTGGGCGCTGATGATCCTCGGCTTTGCCGGGCTCGCCGCGCGTATGAAAGCCTCCCGTCCGCGCATTCTCGCCGCAAGCCGCAGGCCGTCGGCTCTGTTGCCATCGATACGGATGGGCGGCGCGTTCGCCTGAAATTACGGGCGCATGTACAAAAGAAGCCGCTCCGGCGTTTGCGCCGGAGCGGTTTTTTTAATCGCGGAACGCTCGTTCGAAGATCATCTCGACATGGCGGGTATGCCAGCCCTCGTCGAACAAGGGCGCAAGTTTTTCGGCCGGTACGAGGGCGGTCACCTCCGCGTCGTGGCGCAGGCGCTCCAGCAATGATCCGCCTTCCGACCACACCGCCATGGCGTTACGCTGCA
>CAZSBU010000024.1:3529-3794 GCA_964605055.1 uncultured Caulobacterales bacterium
CGAGCCGGTAAGCGTCCTCGCGCGAGGCGCCGGCCTGCGTCAGGGCGAGCATGACGCGCTGCGAGTTCGGCAAGCCGCCAAGCCGTTCCAAATTGGCGCGCATGCGGTCGGGATAAACAACAAGCTTTTCAACGACGCCGGCGAGGCGATGCAGCGCAAAGTCGAGATGGATCGTTGCGTCTGGCGCGATGCCGCGCTCGACCGCCGAATGGGAAATGTCGCGCTCATGCCAGAGAGCCACATTCTCAAGCGCGGGCGTCACGGC
>CAZSBU010000024.1:3804-16979 GCA_964605055.1 uncultured Caulobacterales bacterium
CACGAGGCGGGCAAGGCCGGTGAGGTTTTCCGTCAGCACCGGATTGCGTTTGTGGGGCATGGCGGAAGAGCCCTTCTGGCCGGGCGCGAAATATTCCTCCGCCTCCAGAACCTCCGTCCGCTGCAGATGTCGGATCTCGGTGGCGAGTCGCTCGACCGACGAGGCGACGACGCCGAGCATTGCGAAAAACGCCGCATGCCGGTCGCGCGGGATAATCTGCGTCGAGACCGGCTCAACGGAAAGACCCAGTTTCGCAGCAACATGGGCTTCGACCGACGGATCGACTGTGGCGAAGGTGCCGACGGGACCGGAAATGGCGCACACGGCGATCTCGCTGCGCGCCGCGACGAGCCGGGCGCGGGCGCGCGTGAACTCCGTATAGTAGCCCGCCAGCTTCAGCCCGAAGGTGGTCGGCTCGGCGTGCACGCCATGGCTGCGCCCGATGGTCAGCGTGTGTTTGTGCTCGACGGCGCGCGCCTTCAGCGCGGCCCGCACGCGGTCGACGCCGGCGATCAGGAGATCGCTTGCGCGCGCGAGCTGCACCGACAGACAGGTGTCGAGCACGTCTGACGATGTCATGCCCTGATGCACGAAACGCGCTTCCGGCCCGACGGTCTCGGCGAGGTGCGTGAGGAAGGCGATGACGTCGTGGCGCACTTCAGCCTCAATGGCGTCAATGCGGTCGGCGTCGAATACCGCATTGCGGCCACGCTCCCAGATTTTCGCGGCCGCCTCGCGCGGGATAACGCCAAGCTCGGCCATCCGGTCGGCTGCGTGCGCCTCGATCTCGAACCAGATCCGGTACTTCGCATCCTGCGACCAGACGGCCGCCATCTCGGCGCGGGCATAGCGGGCGATCATCGGCGTCTCCAACGACAGGCATCCGTTGTGTAAAGGGGTTTTGCGCCGCATAGAAGGGGCGCGATGACAGGGGACGGCTCCATGGCTGAAACGAACAAAAGAGTGCTGGGCGTGATCGGCGGGTCGGGCGTCTACGCCATCGACGCGCTTCAGTCTGCGGCGCGCCACGAGGTTGAGACGCCGTGGGGCGCGCCGTCGAGCGCGGTCGTTTCGGGCGTGCTTGAGGGCGTCGAGGTGCGGTTTCTCGCCCGCCACGACGAGGGCCACCGCATCGCTCCGTCCGAGATCAACTATCGCGCCAATATCGATGCGCTGAAGCGCTGCGGGGCGACGGACGTTGTGTCTATCTCCGCCTGCGGATCGTTCCGCGAGGAGCTGAACCCCGGCACGTTCGTCGTCGTCGACCAGTTCATCGACCGCACGACGGGCCGCGTCTCGTCGTTTTTCGGCACAGGGTGCGTCGCGCATGTTTCAATGGCCGATCCGGTGTGTCCGGCGCTCGCCGAAGCGCTGTCCGGAGGCTGTCGGCGCGCTGGCGTCGCGCACCGGCGGGGCGGAACCTATCTCTGTATCGACGGGCCCCAGTTTTCCTCGCGCGCCGAGAGCCATCTCTACCGGCAATGGGGCGCAGACGTCATTGGCATGACGAACCTGCCGGAGGCGAAACTCGCCCGCGAGGCGGAGCTTCCCTACGCGACGCTGGCGATGGTGACCGATTATGACTGCTGGCGCGAAGGGGTCGCGCATGTAGAGGTCTCAAGCGTGCTCGACATCATGCGGAGCAATACGGCAAAGGCGCGGGAGGCGCTGCGCGAGGTCTGCAAAATTCTGGGGCCGACCCGCACGATGTCGCCGCTCGGCATTGAGCGCACGCTCGACTTCGCCTTGATCACGCCGCCGGAAGCCCGCGATCCGGCGCTGCTCGTGCGCCTCGATGCAGTCGCCGGCCGGGTTCTGGGTTGAGCGAAAGGGGCAGGATCAAGCGATCGCCGCGAGGGGGCCGTGGTCCTCGCCTGCCGCATAGCGCGCCCAGTGCTGCCTGATCGGCTCAGGCGGAACGTAGGCTGACCATTCGTCGAATTCACGCAGCACGACCGTGACGCTGAGGCCATGGGCGGTTGCGACTTCCATCTGCCATGGGTTGATCGTCGCGGCGATGACGTGCTTGCCGCGCGCGACGTAGCATCGCGCGCGCCGGGCGATCCAGCGGGCCTGATCGCTCGCGAGCCACACAGCCTTCACCGGCTCGGGGCCGGGCAGGACGGTCGTGACGAATGAAAAGAGATGTTGCGCGCGCCCCTCGGCGCCGTTGGAAACGGACGCGATACGGCACCAGGTAGGTTCGGCGGTTTCGACGCGGATGAGCGGGCTTTCAATGCGGCGAGCGGGGCCTGCCGCGTCGCGCGAATCCGACTGGCTGCGCCGGCGGTGGGTGAACACCGACATGGCGAGGGAAGGGGTGTCGAGTTCGACGGCGAACCCTTCGTCCCAGACGCGCACCACCCGGCCGTCGACAGGCGGCAAATGGGCGACCTGCGCCCGGATGATATCGCCTTTGGCGACGCGCGCGTCGGTGCGGATCGCCATGCTGCGATCGTTGAGATTGACTGTTTCGCCCCGGCGAGAGGGTGCGCCGTTGATCGAGAAATCAACAGCAAACGCGCCGGAAAGGCGCGCTGATCTTCTGCCGGATGATTCGCCGGTTTGGGTCATGAATGCAACTTAGGCGCGAAACCTTTAATGTTCGATTAAAGATGCGAAAAATTTAACGATATTTTTCACAGAACGTTTTGCACGCCCGCCCGCGCCCCATCACGCATTAAACCGGAAATTCATCACGTCGCCGTCGCGCACGACATATTCTTTGCCTTCGAGGCGCATCTTGCCGGCTTCCTTGGCGCCAGTCTCGCCGTTGAAACGCACATAGTCGTCAAACGCAATCGTCTCGGCCCGGATGAAGCCGCGCTCAAAATCGGTGTGGATGACGCCCGCCGCCTGCGGCGCGGTCGCGCCCCGCCGGATGGTCCAGGCGCGCGCTTCTTTCGGGCCGGCGGTGAAATAGGTCTGTAGGCCGAGGAGATCGAAGCCTGAGCGGATAAGCCTGTTGAGGCCGGGCTCGGCGAGCCCCAGGCTTTCCAGATATTCAGCCTGTTCGTCGTCGGCGAGCTGGGCGAGTTCCGATTCAATCCGCGCCGAGATCGCCACGGCGAGCGCGCCTTCGGTCGTCGCGCGCGCGGCGACCTCGGCCGAATAGGCGTTGCCCGTCGAGGCGGACGCTTCGTCGACGTTGGCGACGAAGAGCACGGGCTTCTGCGTCAAGAGCTGCAAGCCCTTCCATGCCTTGTCGTCTTCCGGTGCGACGGCTACCGTGCGCGCTGGGTCGCCTTCGCGCAGCGCGCCGAGGGCGGCGTCGACGAGACCCAGAAGGATCTTCGCTTCCTTGTCCTGACCCTTGGCTTTTTTCTCCAGCGGCCCGCGCCGTTTCTCAAGGCTGTCTAGATCGGCGAGCATGAGTTCGGTCTCGACCGTTTCGAAGTCTGAAATCGGATCGATCCGGCCAGCGACGTGCGTCACGTCGTCGTCGTCGAAACAGCGCATGACGTAAACGACGGCGTCCACCTCGCGGATATTGGCGAGGAACTGGTTGCCGAGCCCTTCTCCCTTCGAGGCGCCTTTCACGAGGCCAGCGATGTCAACGAACTGCATCCGTGCAGGAACGATATTTGCCGAGCGCGCAATTTCCGCGAGCTTCATCAGGCGCGGCTCCGGCACGGCGACGTCGCCCACATTCGGCTCGATGGTGCAGAACGGATAGTTCGCCGCTTGCGCCGCCGCCGTGCGCGTCAGCGCGTTGAAGAGCGTCGACTTGCCGACATTAGGCAGGCCTACGATGCCGCATTTAAATCCCATGGTTCAGGTCGCTTGTGCTGGAGTTGCAGCTTCCGGAGCGGCTGCCGTTCTGGCGAAGAGCCGGCCCCAGCGATGAATGAAAGTGAAATAGCCGAGCACGGTGAAGACGAGGACGAGCGCAAACCACGACATCAGCCGGATCGTGGTGTCGATGGCGGCCCGGCCGACCATGCGCTGCTCAACCACGGCATCGCCCACCGATGAAAGCGTGCCGGCCTTCGACATCTCAAGGAGAGCGTCATGCAGCGCGATGGCGTGATTGAATGCGCCCGCTGCAAACACGCCCAGAAACAAAAGTATAAGCGAGAAAAATGTGAAGGCGGTAATCTTAAGGCCCATCGGCGCGCGGCGGAGGAAATAGAAGAGCGCCACGATGTAGGCCGATACGATCGAGAAAAAGACCGACACGCCGACGAGCGTCAGCTCCATCATCATGACGATCTGCTCGGTAATCTCGCCTTCGCTCATGGCCCCGGTCGCTCCGCTGTCTGCGCAGTCGGGACAAGCCGCCCGATTTCGGCCGAAAATTGCGCATCGCCTGAGATGAGCATTGGCGCGGCCTTGCCGATAGCGGCGAGCAGGGGGTCGAGCCAGCTTTGGTCCGCTTTGGCGAAGTCGCCAAGCACATGGCCCGTCACGCGTTCCTTCTCGCCCGGATGGCCGATGCCGATCCTTACGCGGCGGAAATCCGGGCCGATGTGGGCCTCGATCGACCGCAATCCATTATGGCCGGCGTTGCCGCCGCCGGTTTTCGCCCGCACCTTGCCGGGCGCTAGATCAAGTTCATCGTGAAAGACGATTACGTCTGCCGGAATGATCTTGAAAAAATGCAGGGCCGCCCCGACGGACTGGCCAGATTCATTCATGTATGTTTGGGGCTTCAGCGCCGCAGCCCGGTCGCCGCCGAGTAGGCCGTCGCGCAGCTCGCCCTGAAACTTCGCCCGCGGCGGGCCGAAGCCTTGCGCGTCCGCCATCGCATCGACAGCCATAAAGCCAACATTATGCCGATGGCGGAGGTATTTCGCGCCGGGATTTCCAAGACCGACAAGGAGCAGCATGGCGCAAGGCTCCGCCCTGAGACTGGATTAGCGAAAGTGGATCAGCGCCGCATTTCGATCCATCAACGCATTCCGCAATGGGCGCCCCGGATCAGGATTTCTTCTCGTCGGACTTCTGCGCCGTCGCAGGCGTTTCCGCCGCAGCCGCTGCGTCTTCATTGTCCTGGGAACGCAAGCCCGATGGGGCGGCGATTGTCGCGATGGTAAAGTCGCGGTCGGTGATCACGGGCGTCACGCCTTCGGGAAGCTTGATCGCCGAGATGTGGATGGTGTCGCCGATATCGAGGCCGGTCACGTCCGCCTCAATATATTCCGGGATCTGCGTCGCCGGCGCGTAAAGCTCGACCGTGTGGCGCACGATGTTGAGAACGCCGCCGCGCTTGAGGCCCGGAGAATCCTCCTCGTTGAGGAAGCGCACTGGAACTTCAACGTCAATCCGGGTCGATTCATCGACGCGCATCAGATCGACGTGGATCGGGAAATCCTTGACCGGATCTGTCTGCACTTCGCGCGCGATCACGGGCTGGAGGTAGTCTTGACCCGGAACGTCGATTTTCGCGAGGTGGGCGCGCATGCGTCCAGCGAGGAACGCCTTGTTCACCTCATTGTGGCGCAGGCGGATGGGGACCGGACCGCCTTCGCCGCCATAGAGAACGCCGGGGACGAATCCCTCGCGGCGGTCAGCGCGCGCGCCGCCCGTGCCGGTGCGGGTGCGAACTTCGCAATAGAATACGTCAATGTCGGCCATGGCTGTTCTCGCACGCGAAAAGTGTTGAAACGGATCCGTGGCGCCGGTTGGTGACCCTGATCGACGCGCAATGAAGCCGTCCGGCTCTGGGCTTGCCAGGTCCGAATTGAGCGGCGGGGTATAGTCGAACGGACCTGGTTCTGCAAGCGTTGAACGACGGACTGATCCAGACCAAGTGTCTTCCGAAAGCTCATTTTTCGTGCGGGTGGTCGGCGCCGTTAGGCAAGAAAACTGGCTACGCCCTTAGGCATCGAACCGACATGCCCATGCCTTTGTCGTATTCGATCCGGAAAATTTTTGCGTCATAGTCGAACAGCATGTGGGCGTTTGTGGTGGTGGCGGACACCTCAGTCAACGACCAAAAATAGGCGACTCTGTCGGCGAGAAAGTAGTCTCCACGTTGGGTGCGAAAGCCCGCTGGTCTCCCGCCGAATCCGACATCATCGGAGCCGTTACCCGACCCATTCCCGGTGTCAGACCAACCCGTAAGGCTTTTCAATCGCGTGGCGGCAGTGTCAGCACCGAGCTTGGATTCAAGTTCCAGCCAGTCTCGATCTTCCGGCACGCGAAAACCGATCGGGCAGATGCCCCGCGGATCGGATATGGCCGCATAGTTGTAGAGCAGGCCGTCACTTGCCGCGCGTCGTTCGTCGTTGGCGTAGGCGCTTTGCGCGGGTCTGCCGGCCCGTCCTGCTGCGGTCCATTCGGCGTTTTCGCGAATTGACGGGATTGGATCGCCATTGCGAAACTGTGTGACAGCTAAATTTCGTGCAAGCCAGATTTGGTCGCCGATGCTCACGGTCTGATGTTCGGCTTGTGGTTGCGCGCCTGCGGAGTTTGCTCCAATCAACCCAATCGCCGATGTACATGCGAATGCAGTCGCAAGCAGGTGTTTCTGGACCATTGTTGATGCCTCTCCCTAAGCGACTAACGAGAGAGCTACGGCTCAACTTGCCGTTTGGGTCATTTGGGCGCTACGACGAGCCTCGCCCTCTCGCGCTCCACCAGATTATCCAGATAAAGACCGGCTGGAAGGCCAGCCGAAGCCATAGCGCCGGCGCGCCAATCGCCGTGTAGCGGTCTGCATCCAGCGCCATCTCCAGATTTGCCGGCGTGACGCAGACCGTCAGCGCGATCAACGCCCACCCCGCCATACGACGCAAGTCGGGCGCGATCGCGAGCACAAGGGCGCCGGCGAGCTCGCACACCCCGGTAAAGAGCACCAGAAAGCGGGGGAAGGGTACATACGCCGGAACGACCGACACGAAGGCGTCGGTAAACAGGAAGTGGCAAACGCCGCCCACCGTAAACCAGGCGACGACAAAACCGAGCGCCGAACGCCTTAGCGCCGTCTTCATTCTAGCGTTTCCGAGCGCGCGATCGGAAACTCCGGCCAGGCGCTGGCGAGGAAGGCTCGATAAAGCGCCTGAAGCTGCGCGTCTTCGCTGAGCGCGTCGAGATTCAACTCGACCGTCCGGATGTCGCGGCGGGCGACCGGACCGGTCAGCGAATTGAGCGGCGCCTCGGCGAAGCGATCGACAAGACTGGCGAAGTAGGGGGCGAGCACGGTTCCTGGCGCAATTTCGAATTGCCGCGCGAACGCCTCTGCGGAAGCGTTCCACAGATGGGCGGCGAAGTTGCCGCTGACGACCGCAAGCGCATGGTAGAGCGCGCGGTCCGCCGCCTTGATGACGAATTCGGGGTTCGTCGCCCCCGGCAGGATATCGGCGAACGGCGGCGCTCCCTCCTCACGCGCGATAGCGACGCCAGCCATGACGGCCGGGTCCAGCGAGATGCGCGGGAAGGAATAGAGCGGGTGGTAGCCGCATACGCCCTCAATGACACGCGCGCCGGAGAAATGGATGGCGGGCCTGGCGCCGATGTCGCCCTTCCAGTCTTGCCGCCACGGCTCGAGCGCATCATCTGGGATGGCCGCCGCTACGAGATCCGCGCGCTCCACCGTTTGGCGCGCATCAACCGGGCGGGCGAGGGCGGCCGGCTTGGCGATGGTTTCCACCGCATGCCCAAGCGCGACGGCGTAGGCGGCGAAACTCGACCCCAGCCGCCCCCGCCCAAATAGCGCGATGCGAATGGGTCGGCTCTGCCTGGTGGCGATGGCGGAACCAGCGAGGTGCGGCGGCGTCGTCGCCATGTGTTTTCCAACCCTGCCAAAGTTTTACTTGTAATGGCGCCGGGTCGGGCCTATTTCCAGCGGCGTGACCAGAAGTTTTGGGCCGCATTCTCGATCCGCCTAGCCTAACCGGAGCATTGCCTTCCACCGCAATCCCCTCCGGCCGAGCCTCGCTTTCAGAATCCTCTCCACGAACAGACGGTTGCAGCCAGTATGTCTCCCGAAAAGGGATTTGCTGGATAGCGCCGGGAGTGGCTGGCCAGCCGCGCCCATCTAACGAAGGAGAGATTCACCATGGCGACTGGCATTGTTAAGTGGTTCAACACCCAAAAAGGCTACGGCTTCATCCAACCAGAAGCGGGCGGCAAAGACGTGTTCGTGCACGCCACGGCCGTTGAGCGCGCCGGCATCGGTACGCTGAACGACGGTCAGAAAGTTTCTTACGAACTCGCGACCGACCGCGGCAAGACCTCGGCGTCAAACCTCAAAGTGATCGGCTAACGATCCTTTTTCGCATCCTCCCGGGAGGATAGCGATTGAATGAAGGGCGCTCTTCGGAGCGCCCTTTTTCGTGCGCGCTGCGATTATCTCGAAGCGCGGCATCCTTCGTGACGCGATGCTGCGCATCACTTCGCAGGACGAAGGAAACGGCCGATACTCTGCTTCATTCCTAAGGGCGAAGGGTTCCTCAGGACAACCGAAGTAAGCCTGAAAGTCTTCACCCTGAGGCGCTTCGCGCAGCGAGGCGTCACGAAGGGTCAAGCAACAGGGATCACGCCCCTGAATCCCTAACCCGCCGCCTCATAGCCAACGAGAGATTTCAGTTCGAGGAACTCGTTGAAGGCGTGGGCGCCGTATTCCCGTCCGTTGCCGGAGCGTTTGTAGCCGCCGAAGGGCGCCGCGAAGTCCATCCCCTCTCCGTTGAGCCGGATGTAACCCGCGCGGATGCGCCGCGCGATGCGCCGGGCGCGGTCGGCGTCGCCGCTGCTGACATACCCCGCAAGGCCGTACTCGGTGTCGTTGGCGATGGCGACCGCCTCGTCCTCGCTGTCGTACCCGATCAGCCCCATGACCGGCCCGAAGATTTCCTCGCGGGCGATCGTCATGTCGTTGCGGACGTGGGAGAAAACCGTGGGGCGCACATAATAGCCCCGCGACAACCCTTCTGGCTTGCCAGGCCCGCCGCAGACGAGGCGCGCGCCTTCAGCGACGCCTGTCTCGATAAGGCTCTGGATCTTCTTCCATTGCGCCTCGGAGACCACCGGTCCCATGCGCGCGTTCGACGACGGATCGCCCGGCGCCCATTCCGCCGCCGCTGCGGAGGCGAGTTTGGCCGCCTCGTCCATAAGGCGATGCGGGACGAGCATGCGGGCGGGCGCGGTGCACGACTGGCCAGAGTTCATCATGACTTCCGCGACGCCCCCGGCGATGGCCGATGGCACGTCAGCGTCGTCAAGGATGATGTTCGCCGATTTTCCGCCCAATTCCTGATGCACGCGTTTGACTGAAGGCGCGGCGGCGCGGGCGACTTCGACGCCGGCGCGCGTCGAGCCGGTGAACGACACCATGTCGATGCCGGGATGGGCGGCGATCGCTGCGCCGACGCTCGCGCCCTCGCCGTGAACGAGATTGTAAACGCCCGCCGGCAGTCCGGCCTCTTCGACGATCTCGGCGAAGATGTGGGCGCTGAAAGGCGCGATTTCCGAGGGCTTGTGCACAATGGTGCAGCCCATGGCGATGGCGGGGGCGAATTTTGCGGCGATCTGGTTCATCGGCCAGTTCCACGGGGTGATGAAGCCGCAGACGCCGATTGGTTCGCGTACGATCCATGTACGCCCGACGACCTCTTCCATGCGGTAGGACTGCGCGGCCACAATCGCGGTGATGAGATGCGCAAGGCCGGAGGGCGCTTGCGCGCTGGTGGCGAGCCAGGCGGGCGCGCCCATCTCCTCGCTGATGGCGGCGGCGACGTCGCCAAGGCGTCGGCCATAAATTTCGGCAATCTTGCCGAGATAGCCGAGACGCGTTTCAAGCGGCGTCTGGCTCCATTCGGGGAACGCTGCGCGCGCCGCGTCAACGGCGCGGTCGACGTCAGCGGCCTCACCCAGAGCAATGCGTCCGCATATTTCCTCTGTAGACGGATTTACGACGTCGAGGAATTGCGCGCCCGAAGGCGGCGTCCATTTGCCGGCGATGAAGAATGCCGATCCGTCGCGCATACCGGGCCTCGCTTCCTTTTCGGTATTTTGCGCGCAGAGGGCGCAGGCGGCAAGGAAGACGGTCAGCAAGTCGCTCAGTCGAACAGGCTGGAGACCGATTCTTCGTTGGCGATGCGCCTGATCGCTTCGGCAAGCAGCCCGGAAATCGGCACCGCCTCAATCTTCGGTACGGCGGCCGCGCGCTCGCCTAGAAGGATCGAATCCGACACGACAAGGCGCGTCAGCGACGCCGCGCCGGCGATACGCGCGTGCGCGTCGCCCGACAAGACGCCGTGGGTCACGTAGGCCGAAACGCTCTTGGCGCCCTGCGCCATCAGGGCGTCTGCGGCGTTGCACAAGGTGCCGCCTGAATCGACGATGTCGTCAAACATCACGCAGTGCTGGCCAACGACATCGCCGATAATGTTCATCACTTCCGAGACGCCCGCATGTTCGCGGCGCTTGTCGACGATGGCGAGCGGCCGATCGTCCAGGCGTTTGGACAGCGCCCGCGCGCGCACGACGCCGCCAACGTCAGGCGAGACGACGGTAACGTCCGAGAGGTCGCCCTTGTGGATCGCCCGGATGCGCTCCTCGAAAACCTTCACGGCGTAGAGGTTGTCCGTCGGTATATCAAAAAAGCCCTGAATTTGCGCGGCGTGCAGATCGACGGTCAGCACCCGGTCGGCCCCAGCCGTCGTGATTAGATTGGCGACCAGCTTGGCCGAGATTGGCGTCCGCGGGCCCGCCTTTCGGTCCTGCCGGGCGTAACCGAAATAGGGGATGACGGCCGTGATGCGGCTCGCCGACGCGCGTGAGAGGGCGTCGATGGGGATCAGCAATTCCATCAGGTTGTCATTTGCCGGATATGACGTCGACTGGATGACAAACACATCCTCGCCGCGCACATTCTCTCGGATTTCGACGAACACCTCGCCATCCTTGAAAGTGCGGATTTCGGCGACGGCAAGCGGCGTCGAGAGGCGGCGCGAAATATCCTGCGCAAGCGGTCGGTTCGAATTGCCTGAAATCAGCTTCATCGCCTTTCGCCCTTCAGCTCTCTCGAATTTGTGACGCTTTCCTGACGCTTTCCCACGCAGGGATCAAGAGGCATGGGCGCGCTTTGTTAGGGTTCGTCCGCGAAGCTGGATTGATCCGAACCGAGGCTGCCGTTACCGACCGATAAGCGCCATTTTCGCCGCCTGATTTCGCAATATGAGTTCTGAATTGTTCGATTCTATCAACCTCGCCATCCTGATCGGTGCTGGGCTCGTCGCTCTCAGCACGCTGACAAGCCTAGTCTCGCAACGCGTTGGCGCGCCGTTGTTGCTGGTTTTTCTCGGCGTCGGGCTGCTCGCGGGCGAGGACGGCCTTCTGGGCATTCAGTTCGATAGCGGAGGGGCGGCCTATTTTATTGGATCGCTGGCGCTGGCGATCATCCTTTTTGATAGCGGGTTCGATACGCCGCTGCGGTCTTATCGTCTCGCCGCGCGTCCGGCCCTGACGCTGGCGACGCTCGGCGTCGTGCTGACAGCGGGGTTTGTCGGCGTCGTCGCGCACTTCCTTTTTCCGATCACACTCGTCGAAGGCCTGATGCTCGGGGCGATCGTCGCCTCGACCGACGCGGCGGCGGTGTTCTTTCTCCTCCGCGTCGGCGGACTGAAGCTGCGCGACCGGGTAAAGGCGACGCTGGAGGTGGAATCCGGAGCCAACGACCCCATGGCGATCTTCCTGACGATGACGTTCGTCGCGCTCGCCGCCGTCCCGCGCGAGCCATCGCTCGATCTGGGGATGGAATTCGCGATGTCCTTCGCGCGCCAGATCGGGCTCGGATTTGTCGTCGGGGGGATCGGCGGCTTCGCCATCGCCTATCTTCTCAATCGGCTGCGCGATCTCGATGCCGGGCTTTATCCCATCACAGGACTGTCCGCCGCGCTGATGGTCTATGCCGCCGCCGGCCTGATGGGCGGTAGCGGGTTCCTTGCGGCCTATGTGGCGGGCGTCGTCGCTGGAAACCGCCGAATGCGATTCGCCAATCGCGTCCGGCGTTTCCAGGTCGGCATGACGTGGCTCGCGCAGATCGGCATGTTCCTAACGCTTGGTTTATTGGCGACGCCGTCCGAGTTTGGCGGAACCGCGCTGCCCGCCATCGCGCTTGCGATATTCCTGATGTTCGTCGCCCGGCCGCTTGCGGTCTGGATCTGCCTTGCGCCGTTCGGTTTCAAATGGCGCGAGAAACTGTTCGTCGGGTGGGTCGGCCTGCGCGGCGCGGTCTCGATCATGCTGGCGATCCTCCCCGGACTGGGCGGCGTCGCGGGCGGCGATCTGTTTTTCAACACCGTATTCATTATGGTGCTCGCCTCGCTATTGACGCAGGGCTGGACCATCGGCTGGACGGCCAAGCGCCTCAACATGCTGGCTCCGCCTGAACCGGGTCTCGTCAATCGCTTCGAGCTTGAACTGTCCGGCGACGCAGAGCTGGAACTTGTTGGCTATCGCATTCACCCGGAAAGCGCCGTAGCCCAAGGCGACCGCGTGCCTCGATGGGCGCGGCCCGTCCTCATCATGCGCGGCGGGCGCACGTATTCCGTACATAATGTGGGCCCGTTAAAAGCCGACGATCAGGTCTATCTCTTCGCCTCGCCGCGGCAGGTCGGAGCGCTCGACCACATTTATGCGCGCGCGAGAGAGTCGGAAGACGCCAACCTGTTCGGCGACTTCGCGCTGAATGGCGCCGCGCTTCTCGCCGATGTATGCCGGCAGTATGGACTTTCCATCGCCAGCAAGGAGGAGGCCGACACGATCGGTTCGTTCCTCGATCGGGAGTTCAGCGGGCAACCCATCGTGGGCGACCGGCTGACCATCGGGCCCGTTGAGTTTATCGTCAGCGCCATCGACGAGGGAGGCGCGGTGAGCAAAGTCGGCCTGCACGTTGACATCGACGCTCGCAAACGGCCGAAGGCGCCGAGCGGTTGGTCCGACGCCTTGCGACGCGGCATCATCGACGCCCCTCGGGCGCTGGCGGCGCTAGCCGAAAAGCTGCGCAACGGAAAGTAACCCCGGCGAGCCCGTCAGCTTTCCCACATTGCGATCGCCGAGAGGTTGCGGCCGTAATCCGGCTCACCTCGGCGCAACGATCCGCGATGGCTGAAATAGTCGGCAGGCCGTGCAAGGGTGCAGATGGGCAGGTCGTCGAAATTGCCAAGGTCGAGTCCGGCCGCTTCCAGACGCCAGGCGGCGAAGGCCGCCGCATCGAAGAGGCTCTTTCC
>CAZSBU010000024.1:16989-20434 GCA_964605055.1 uncultured Caulobacterales bacterium
AGTACCGGCCTGCATCGGGAAATTTATCCGTAAACGCCGTAACGAGGTCTTGCCCCACCTCGAAATTATCGCGCCGGAGGCAGGGCCCGAGCGCGGCGACGATGCGGTCCGGCCTTGCGCCAAGGCGCGCCATGGCGGCGACTGTCGCCTCGATCACGCCGGCGAGCGCGCCACGCCAACCCGCGTGCGCCGCCCCAATGATGCGCGCGTCAGGCTCGATGAAGAGAAGCGGCATGCAGTCTGCCGAGAGAACGCCGATGGCGAAGCCGGCCCGCGCGGTGACGATCGCGTCCGCCTGAGGCGCCGGTCCATCAAACGGCGCCTCTACGGTTACAACGTGTGCGGAGTGGATCTGATGCAGCGTGGCGAGAGACTGAACGCCAATCGCTTCGCAGCAGCGCCGGCGATTTTCCGCGACCGCCTCGGGCTGGTCGTCCGAGCCCGGACCGCAATTGAGGGTCTCGTAAATACCGCCCGAGACGCCGCCCTTGCGCCCGAAAAACCCATGGCGCGCGCCAGCAGCAGCAAGCAGCGCCGAGACAAGACGCGGGGCGGGCGGCGCGCCGGTCATGGGGCAAATCCCGCAGGCATCGGCAAGTTTGGCGAGGAAACGCAGATCGCCTTGAAGATCTCGCCCATCTGACGAGGTGAGGCGATGCGGTCGGCCCCGGCGGCGATCTCCGCCGCCCGGTCCGGCGCCGCCTCGCACAATTGACGTACGCGAAGGGAAAGCCCCAGCCGGTCGAGCAGGGTTCCCTGTGCGATCGGACCATAAGCCACCGCGCCCACATCGAAAGCGGTCTCGATCAGCGGCTCGAAATTCACATGCGCAGTAATGTCGGCAAGTCCGGGCGCCTCCAGCACGGGCCAATAGCCGTGACGGCGAACGGCTTGAAGCGTTTCGCCGAAGCCTGTCGCCCCGTGGCCGTAATCGAAAATCAGCGACCGCCCCGTTCGGCGCACCAGCTCGCGCGAGATGTCCTCCATGATATCGACCGCCGGTTCGCAGATCTCGACGATATCTCCGGGAATGCCCTCGGTGCGCGGCGGGATCGGCGTTTCCGGCGTCGGCGGGGTTGGGCTCAGCGTGAAGGCGAGGCGGTCGTCGGTCTCGTTCAGGGCGACGAGGCGTTCGCGCCAGCCCGTCTCGACACGGACGAATTGCCTGATCGGCAGGCAATCGAAGAACTCATTCGCGACAACGAGCGTCGGTCCATCCGGCACGGCGGCGAGATTGTCGGCCCAGTCGATGGGCGTTTCGATAGATGGCCTCGCCGCGTTGAGGCGACGTTTCTGCTGATGGCGCATGCGCCCGCTCGCCTCGATGAGCCAGACATGGGCGGCGGCGAGAAAGCGCGGGCGCACGCGCGCCGCGCGCAGGATGTCGGCCATCAACGCGCCGCGCCCGGGCCCGAATTCGACGAGGTTGAAGTCGTCCGGCTCGCCCATTTCAGTCCACGCCTGCACCAGCCAGACGCCGATCAACTCGCCGAAAATCTGGCTGATCTCGGGCGCTGTCGTGAAATCCCCGCCTGCGCCGATGGCGGCTTGCGTCGTGTAATAGCCGTCATGCGGGTGCATCAGCGCGTCGGCCATGTAGTCCGCCACGGTGATGGGCCCGCGCGCGCGGATTAGCGCGATGAGGCGCTCCTCCAGCGGCGTCGTCTCGCCGCGGTGTGTGGCAGCACCCACGCTATCGTGCATCAATCATCATTCTTTTTCTGGTTCTGGCGGGTGACTTGGTTTTTCCTCTGAAACGCAGACCAAAAAATATCAATCGTCGCAGACAAAAAAGCAGTGATAACCCCGATAGCTGCGGTGTTTATCGCAATGTTCGTTGTGGTTATATCGTCGCTGCAGCTAATGATGCAAAACAGCTTATTATTAAATAAATGCATGGTAGCAAACGAAACCAACGCTGCAAGAACGCCGACCTCGATTGCTGCCGTAAACATCAAAAAACGCTTAGATTTTCCGATCTTCCCAGTAGAAACAAGAAATTCATACCTCCGGTCAATCCACTGGCGCCAAGTCATAGTGAGAAATGTATACGCGCCAAAGATCCCACCTGCGGCGCTGCTCATTGCGATAGCGGAGGGAATTGGAACGCCTTGTTCCCGCCAACTGTAGAACCACATTGCGCAACCCATCCCTGCGCCAAACAGAAGTGCTGAAATTATGCTCAGCTTCAGTGGCAAGTTCGGAGCACTTTTCATTTCACGCACTGAGTTTGGTTTGCACCTTTTGATTGGTGCGCAGAAACAGCCATATCCCGAGCGCCAGCATGGGTAGCGACAGCAGCATGCCCATGGTCAGCCCGAGCGGAAAGTCCGGCATGTGCGCGTCGGGCTCGCGGAAGTTCTCGACGACGATGCGGCTCAGCGCATAGCCCGCAAGGAAAACGCCGATCGTCGCGCCCGGCCGCGTCAGCAGCTTCAGCCGGTGGGTCGCGATGCGCAGCACGGCGAACAGGACGATGCCCTCGAGCGCCGCCTCATAGAGCTGGCTCGGGTGGCGCGCCTGTTGCGTCGGGTCAGTCGGGAAAACCATCGCCCACGGACCATCCCACGGGCGGCCGTATAGTTCGGCGTTGATGAAATTCGCCATACGGCCAAAGAAGAGACCAATTGGCGTTGCGGCAGCGAAGAGATCGCCGAGCGAGAGTGCGCTGAGCTTGTTGCGCCGTGCGAAGAGCCAGCCCGCGAGCGTCACGCCGATTAGCCCGCCGTGAAAGCTCATGCCGCCATTCCACAACATCAGCGCGGGCGGAATGTGAACCCATCCAATCAGCGTCTTGACGAGGCCGGGCTCCAGCCCTGCGCCGAGGCTCTGCCAGGGCTGAAGCAGGAGTTCCGGCTCATAAAAGAAAACATAGCCAAGCCGCCCGCCCGCCATGACGCCAATAGCGACCCAGAATATCACGTCGTCGAGTTGGTTCTTGTTGATCGGCGCGCCGACGCCCGCCCGCCACAGCCCCGCATTGCGGATAAGACGCGACAGATACCACCAGCCGGCCGCAATGCCGCCGATATAGGCGAGGGAGTACCAGCGGATGGGGAGAGGCCCAATCTGCAGCGCGACGGGGTCAATGTTGGGATAGGGAAGGGTCATTCGCTCGCGCGCTCCGCCAACTCTCCGTGGGAATTCTCGCGGCCTCGTTTAACGCGCTTTTTGGCCGCTGTCGCCCCGGGGCGGTAGTTCGGCTAAGGGATGGGTAACGCCATCAGGAGGCCCCCATGCAGACCCAGAACCCATTCCTCGATCAACTCGCCCGCGTCATGTCGGACGCCGCCGGCGCCGCTGACGGCGTGCGCCGCGAGGCTGAAACCGTCATGCGCGGCCAATTGCAGCGGCTGCTCGCTGACATGGAAGTCGTCACTCGTGAAGAGTTTGAGGCTGTGCGAGACATGGCTGATGAAGACTTTAAAGATGTTCACTTAGATCA
>CAZSBU010000025.1:0-2801 GCA_964605055.1 uncultured Caulobacterales bacterium
TAGGGAACCTTTCCCGCCGCAATGAAGCGCCGGACCCCGCGGGGGCCACTGACGGGGTCGATCCTTAGGACGTCTTCGTCGACACCGCGCTTCGTTGTCGATACCGAGGCTGTCATCTAGTCGCGCAACGCGATTTCAACGAAGGCTCCGGTTCGCCCAACCTCGAACAGCGCTTCGTCCACTTTCGGCCGGGCCAACCTAATCGTCGGATTATTCGACAGACCATAGGGCTCAGCGGGGAGGCCGAAAGCCTTTTTGTCGAATGACCGGTTGGCGTTCATGTCGTGGTAGACGGCGATTGCGTATTGCCCCGCCCCCGGCGCAGTGAGACAGAATTCGGTCGCTGGCGCACGGGCCGCGAACCGCACGTTAACAATTCGGCCGGGCCCCGAGAGGAAGACTTGCTCATCGTTCGGGTAGAGCGCGGCGGTGATCAAACCAACGGGCTCTTTCACTTTATCGACCCGCAGTTTTATTTCGTATGGCGCGCCTGTGCATGAGACATGATTTAAAGCCGCGCCGCCAGAATTGTCTTCTGCAAAGCCCGGCGCCGCGAAAAGCGCCGTCGCGAGACTGACGCACACGGCATGGTTTAAGTTCATCATATATTGCCGATCTTTGTTGATGGGGAGGAGAGGCGCGAACGCTTGCTTTCCGCCTCTGTGTCACACCAGAGGTTCAAATTGCGGCGATATTTGGGGCGCCGACAGACATTCGGCGCGCTTCACTCGGCAGCGGCCTGCGAGGCGCTGATGGCCTCGGCCATGAAGGCGTATGCGGCGACAATTTCGTCAAGGTCCGCAGGGGTGTGGGCGGCCGATACGCTCAGCCTGAGCAGCGACGTCGAATTAGGCGTGGCGGGCGGCACCGCCATATTCACGTATACGCCCTTTTCCAGCAGCAGATGCCACGCCGCGAAAGCCGCTTCCCGGCTTGGCAGCAAGATAGAGACAACAGGAGCAGGATCGGCGGCAAGGTTTAGCCCCAATTGGCGGAAGGCCGCGTGAAGGCGGTGTGCGTTCGCCCAGAGCGTTTCGCGAAGCGCGGGCGTTGACGCTATGTTTTTAAGCGCGGCGCCCGCCGCCGCGATCGTCGCGGGTGAGGGCGAGGCTGTAAACATGTATGGCCGGCTTGAGAACCGCAGATATTCGAGTTCCGGGTGGTTTGAGGCGACGAACCCCCCGATCGAGGCGAGGCTTTTCGAGAACGTGCCCGAATAAAAATCGATCATGGCCATGGCGCCGTCGGCCTCGGAAACGCCACGCCCGTTCTCGCCGTAGACGCCGAAAGAATGCGCTTCGTCGACATAAAGATATGCGCCGTGCGCATGCGCGACCTCGGCGAATTCCCGCACCGGCGCAATATCGCCAAACATCGAATACATGCCTTCAATGCAGACGAGCTTGCCTTTGACCGCTGGGTCGAGCCGCTCAAGGCGCTTGGCGAGGCTCTCTGGCGAATTATGCCGGAAGCGGATCGTTTCCGCGCCCGACAGTTGACAGCCGTCATAAATGCAGGCGTGGCAGTCTGCGTCGATCAGGACGACATCCTCACCGGGCGTTGCAAGCGCTGCAATCGCCCCGAGGTTTGCTTGATAGCCAGTAGAATAGACAACGCATTGCTGCATGCCGAGGAAATCGGCGATCTCCCGTTCCAGCGCGCGATGGCTGTTGTAAGTGCCGTTAGCGAAGCGCGACCCGGTTGTCCCGGTGCCTTGCTCGCTCAGCGCTTTTTGGGCAGCGGCAATCGCTTCGGCGTTGAAGGTCTGACCGAGATAGTTGTGCGTTCCAGCGAGAACTGTCTCGCGGCCGCGAATGATGGCGCGGGTCGGCCCCAGCATCCGTTCCATGACGATGTTGAACGGATTGCGGCCAGCCGCGGAGAGCTGGTTATAGAGCGCTGCGTTCTTCTCGAACTTTTCGAACAGACTCATGGTTTCACGCCTGCTGCTTCTTGATCGAATGGATTGCGTCCACGAGGTCGCCCATGGTCCGTATTTCCGAGATCGTGCTGACCGGGATGGAAATGTCGTAATTGTCTTCGATGTCCATCACGACGTCGAGGACGGAAACGCTGTCGATCTCAAGGTCAGCAACAAGATCCGTCTCACGATCAAGTTTCACGCCCTTATGGTTTAGCGGCTCAAAAAGAGTCGCGATCTTGCGGAAAACAAGATCGTCGTCACCGTTGACGCCGGTTTCACCCAGCCCTGCCATGTCATCCACCGTTCAACGAGTCCGCTTCAACAACCCCCTTTCTTGATACCACCGGACCGTTTTTGCAAATCCTTCGTTCAGGGACGTGGTCGCACGCCAGCTTGTCGCGTCGGCGAGGAGGTTTGTCCGCGCGACCCAGTCGGCGTGAAACATCTCCCCGATTTTCCCGGCGGTGACCATAGGCGCGCCTCCGGCCGCCCGGACCGCGGCTCCTGCGAGCCGCCCGTACGCCAATAGAGCCGGATAGGGCAGGCTGACGCGCCGGACGGGCCGGCCCAAGGCCGCCGCCGCCGCCGCCGCAAGGTCCAGCCAGCTGTGGCCGTTTGGCCGGTCGTCTCCGACTTCATATACAATTCCGGGTTGCGCCTCGCGGGCGGCCGCCACAACCGCCTCGGCCATGTCTTCGACAAAAAGTATCGACAGGCGCTTGTCCGCCGCCCCGGCGGGTTCGGGCGACCATCCCATTTGCGCAACTTTGAAAAAGGGCAGCGTCGCCAGGTCGCGCGGTCCGTAAAGTGCAGGCGCGCGCAGCGCTATCCAGTCATCGGCGCACGCCTCGGCAACCATACGTTCGCTGTCCGCCTT
>CAZSBU010000025.1:2811-17942 GCA_964605055.1 uncultured Caulobacterales bacterium
CATAGGCGGACACTTCCGGCTCCCGGGCGGCCATTGACGAAATATGAATGAAGCGTGCGCCCGCCGCCGCCGCCGCCCGCGCGACGCGCGCGGCGCCTGCGACATTTACTTCATCGAATTCACGGTCTGAACGGGCATGGGTCAACCCTGCGCAATGGATCAGGACCTTTGCGCCGCGCGCGAGGCGTTCGAGCGCCTCCTGATCGTCAAGATGCCCGCCAACGATGTCGACGCCAGCGCCGGTAAACTTCCTGGGGTCGCGCGCAAGCGCTCGCACGCCTGCGCCCTCAGTACGAAGCAGATCGATGATCGCCGCGCCCAGAAACCCCGATCCGCCCGTGATGGCGACGACTGTCAAAGCGGAGACTTTAAAAGCTGGCTTCAGCGAGCGCTTTCGGCGCCGTTGCGTCGATCGGTTCGTCGAACGCTCCTTCGAGATACTTCTCGCGCACTTTCGCCCTCGATAGCTTGCCGGACGACGTCAGCACCATCGAATGGGGCTTGGCGAGAACGATCTCCGCCGGTGCGCCGGCAGCCGTCTGCACGGTTCGCGCGACTTCGCGGGAAAGCGCATTAAGCGCGTCCGCATCAAGACCTCTGCGTTCGGCGACCACGACGATTCGCTCGCCCGAACCGTCATCGACGGAAAACGCTGCAACGCCCCCTTGGCGCACGCCGTCCACTTTTTCTACGGCCCACTCGATGTCTTGTGGCCAAATGTTCCGTCCGTTAATGATGATCAGATCTTTGGCCCTGCCGGTGATGACGATCTGGCCATCGAGGAAATAGCCCATATCGCCGGTGTCGAGCCAATCGCCGTCAAACATGGCGGCGGACGCCTCCGGGTCGCTGAAATAGCCCGGCGTGATGCTCGGCCCTCGGATGAAGATGCGCCCGACAGCGCGGTCAGCCGCGGCTTTGCCGTCCGCTCCCCTTACTTTGATCTCGTGGCCCGGAACGGCCCGGCCGCAGACAATGAAGCCGCGCCGATGCTCGGGCGAGGTGAGCGCGGACGCCGGTTGCGCGATGCCTGATCGGTTAAGGTGGCGCATGTCGACGTAGTCGACGGCAATCGGATCGCCAACTTTGGGGAATGCAATTGCGAGCGTTGCTTCCGCGAGACCGTAGCTCGGCAGAAAGGCCCGCGCGTCAAATCCCATTGGCGTAAAGGCTTCCGCGAAAGCAGCAAGCGCTTCAGGCCGCACCATGTCCCCGCCTATGCCGGCAATCCGCAAATGAGAAAGCGCGATGGCGCCTTCCTCTGCGCGCGTGGCGCGGCGCGCGCTCAACTCATACCCGAACGAAGGGCTGTAGGTGATCGTCGCCTTGTTCTCGGTGATCAGGCGAAGCCAAAGGAGCGGGCGACGCACAAAATCCGACGTCGACAGATAATCAACGCTCCGCTGACCGTACATCGGCGCAAGGGAAAAGCCGATGAGGCCCATGTCATGATAAAGGGGCAGCCAACTTACGGCCCGATCATCGCCCCTCAAATTCATGCCATAAGCGCTCATGCCATGGGCGGTGATGCTGTGAAGGTTGGCGTTGACCGAGCGCTGTGTCCCGATGACGCCTTTCGGCGCGCTGGTCGATCCAGACGAGTATTGTATGTAACACGCCTCATCGGCCCCGAATGCTTTTGGCGCGCCGGTCGCAGGCAATTTGGCGACCTCGAAAAAGTCCAGAACGACGACGCCGTCAAGTCCGACGAGGGCTTCGGTTAGAAAGGGCCGCAACGAGCATGGTCCAATGGCGGCCGAAGCGGTGGCCCCTGTAACCATGCGTCGAACCTGATCGAGATAGCCGTCTTTACCCCCGAGATTGACAGGCAGAGGCAGCGGGGCGGGGATCATGCCAGCGTACTGGCAGGCGAAAAACATCACCAGAAATTCCGGACTCGTTTCAGCGACAATGGCGATCCGGGAGCCGCGTTCAAATTTTCCGGCCAGTCGCTGTGCAACGTCGCAAGCGCGAACTCTCAGCTCGCCATAGGTCAACGATCTGACAAGCGCGCCGCGAACGTCATAGAAATTGTAGCCAGTCGTACCCTGCGCCGCGAAGTCGAGCGCGTCGGTCAATGTCGAGAAAAGCTCAAGCCGCGGCTCGGGAGCGGCGGCATTGATGCTGGGTGTTGGCTCTATCGCCGAGAAAGAAGCTTCAGTCATCGATACTCCTTACGCGCGACTGAGCGTGTACCGCTGACCCGGGCAGGCGCCCAGCGGTTCCCCTCGGAGGCAAAATAACCCCTTTGGTCCGATTGCTCGAAACTGTAACCATCGCCGCCCCGCCGCACTGCATGCTATTCGGCGACATGGTGTTGTATCGCCGCCGAGCCCAAGTCGAATTTTTCCAGCCGCCGTCGCTGTATTGAACCTCTTGACGGCGCTTGCCCGAACTCCAATCTCGACTGTCGTCACGTATAACTTCAGAGATTGGGCGGATATCGTTCCCGCGGTCAACGGGCAAGAGGTTCGGGCCGTTGTGGCGCTCAACAATTCAGGCGCTGTGTTTCACCTTGGCGACGGTCTTCCTGCCCTTGTGCGATCTGGAAAGAGGGCAACGATAGAAGGTGCGCGCTCTGTCGCGGCGGCGGCGCCTTTCACCATAGTCTTGCGGGGTGTATCTCGCATCGCGACGAGAGCGGAGCCAGGTTAATGAAGCTATTTATCGGCTATCAAGCGTGGAAACGGGAAGAATACCTTCTCAACAGGATGTCGTTGAGCGATCTCGTGCGCGCCTATGCTACCTATCCGGGTATTCAGGTTTATATCGCGCTATTGATCCTCGCGCTGGGCTTCGCCCTGTTTACCTCCGCCTCGCCCGTGCGCTTTGGACTCGCCATTGCGGCCGGCGTCGCAATCTACCCGCTCGCCTGGTACCTGCTCCACCGTTTCGTCCTGCACGGATCGTGGATGTACAAGTCTCCGGCGTTCGCAAAGTTGTGGAAACGCGTGCATTACGATCACCACCGTTTTCCCAATGACCTATCGGTGCTGTTTGGCGGGCTGCACACCACATTGCCGACAATTCTGGTGCTGACGGCGCCCGTAGGCTGGGCGATCGAAGGCGCGGCGGGAGCCGCCGCTGCTGTCGCTTCTGCCTTGGCGATGACGTGTTTTTACGAGTTCATGCATTGCGGGCAGCATTTGGCGTTCGAACCTAAATCCGCCTTTTGGCAGCGCATAAAAAAGTTGCATCTGGCGCACCATTTTCATAACGAGCACGGTAATTACGGCATCACAAACTTTTTTTGGGATCGGCTGCTGAAGACCCATTACGAAGAGGCGCACGCCGTACCGCGTAGCCCGACTGCCCGTAATCTTGGTTACACAGCCGAAACGGCCGTTAAATATCCTTGGGTTAAAGAGTTGACGGACGCAGAAGCTGAAAGTTCAAAGAAATTCAGGACCGAAACGGCCTGACCAATTCTTTAGGACAAGCCTTTCTCAGTGTTTCTACCATCGCGCCCTCAAAACAAGTTTTGATTGATTTCCAGTCCGGCGTTTGTCAGCTTTCGCGCGGTCGGCAAGGCTGACGGGGCGAGCGCGTAACTGCTCGCCGTTTTCTTATTTGCCGGGTCGACCCGTATCCTTGGCGACCCACGAAAGGATAACGGAAAATGAGCTTGGCGCTTTGGCTCATCATTGCGGCGGGACTGCTCGCCCTTGTCTACGGCGTCTTCACAATCCAGTCGGTAATGGCGTTGCCAGCCGGCTCGGCCCGCATGAAGGAAATTGCGGCGGCAATTCAGGAAGGCGCGGGCGCTTATCTGAAGCGGCAATACACCACCATCGCACTCGCCGGTATCCCGGTTTTTGTCATCCTCGTTTTCGCCTTTGGCTTTGATCTTGTTCCTGCGGTTGGATTCGCGATCGGAGCGATATTGTCTGGCGCGGCTGGCTTTATCGGCATGCTGGTTTCGGTGCGCGCAAATGTGCGCACGACGCAGGCGTCAACGGAAAGCCTCGCGAAGGGTCTCTCGGTTGCTTTCCGCGCTGGGGCCGTGACCGGCATGCTCGTCGCCGGTCTCGCGTTGTTGGGGCTGGTCGGTTACTTCGCCGTTTTGACCGCAGGCCTTGGCTACGACGTCCAGAGCCGCTCCGTCGTCAATGGCCTCATCGCCTTGTCGCTTGGCGCCTCGCTCATCTCGGTTTTCGCCCGCCTCGGCGGCGGCATCTTCACCAAAGGCGCCGACGTTGGCGGCGACCTCGTCGGCAAGGTTGAGGCAGGCATTCCTGAGGACGACCCGCGCAATCCCGCAACCATCGCCGACAACGTCGGCGACAACGTCGGCGACTGCGCCGGCATGGCGGCGGATCTGTTCGAGACTTATGTGGTCACCGTCGCCGCCACCATGGTGCTGGGCTCGATCCTTTTCGCCACTTCGCCTGGCCCGTTCATGCTCTATCCTCTTGCGATCGGCGGCGCCTGCATCATCACGTCGATCGCCGGGACATTCGCCGTCCGTCTCGCCAAGGGATCGACGAATATTATGGGCGCCCTTTACCAGGGGCTCATCACGACGGGCGCTCTATCGCTGGTCGCCGTCGCGATCGTGACGTTCCAGATCTTCGGTTTCTCTGATCCGATTGAGGGGGCCTCGTTCACGGGTCTCAGCCTCTTCCTATGCGCCATCGCTGGACTCGCCGTGACGGGGCTCATCGTGTGGATCACCGAATATTACACAGGGACTGGTTTTCGGCCTGTGCGATCAGTCGCCGCCGCCTCTGAGTCAGGACACGGAACGAACGTCATTCAGGGGCTTGCCGTCTCGATGGAAGCCACGGCGCTGCCGGCGCTCGTCATCGTTGTCGGTATCATCGTCACCTTCAATCTCGCCGGCCTATACGGGATTGCGACGGCGGTGACAACGATGCTCGCGCTTGCAGGCATGATCGTTGCGCTCGATGCGTTCGGCCCCGTCACCGACAACGCGGGCGGCATCGCAGAGATGGCCGGCCTCGAAGGCGCGGTGCGTGAGACGACGGACGCCCTCGACGCGGTCGGCAACACCACGAAAGCGGTGACCAAAGGATATGCGATCGGTTCGGCTGGCCTTGGGGCGCTTGTGCTGTTTGCGGCCTATACGGAAGATATCAAGTACTTCGTCGCCAATCCGGCGGAGTACCCTTGGTTTGAAAATGTCGTCGTCGATTTCTCCCTTTCCAATCCTTACGTCATTGTCGGGCTGTTTATAGGGGGCCTTCTGCCTTTCCTGTTCGCGGGTATGGCGATGCAGTCAGTTGGTCGCGCCGCCTCCGCTGTCGTTGAGGAAGTGCGTCGTCAGTTTCGGGAAAAACCCGGCATCATGGCGGGTACGGAAAAGCCTGACTATGGTCGCGCCGTCGACATGCTGACGCGCGCTGCAATCCGCGAGATGGTGGCGCCTTCGCTTCTGCCAATCCTGTCGCCGCTGGTGCTTTACTTTGCAATTGGCTTTGTCGCCGGAAAGTCAGCGGCGCTTTCATCGGTCGGCGCAATGCTGATTGGCGTGATCCTCACGGGTCTGTTCGTCGCCATTTCCATGACGTCTGGCGGCGGCGCCTGGGACAATGCGAAGAAGTATATTGAAGAGGGTCATCATGGCGGCAAAGGCTCGCCCGCGCACAAGGCGGCGGTTACCGGGGATACCGTTGGCGATCCGTACAAAGACACCGCCGGGCCCGCCATCAATCCGATGATCAAGATCACGAATATCGTCGCATTACTGCTGCTGGCTGTCCTCGCCGGGCTGAAATGATCACTTCCGTTCGGCCCACGCTCTCGTGAGTCAGCACACCGGGCGATCCAGCCGATTTTCGGCTGTTATTTTTGATTGCGACGGCGTGCTTGTCGATAGCGAAACCTTGTCGATCAGAGGCGAACGCGCGGCGCTTTCGGAAATGGGGCTAACCTATCCCCATACGGAATACGTGCGGCGTTTCGTCGGCCTGCACGACGATGCGTTCTTTGACGAATTGCGCGCTGACTATCGCGCGCTCCTTGCCTCCGCGCCGCCGGAGGATTTCGAGCGCCGCGTGCTTGAGGGGCGCCGCCGAGAGGCGCACGCGCTGGCCGCGATCAGCGGAGCGGACGCTTCATTGAACGCAGCCCGCGCGCTCTTTGGTAAAGTGGCCGTCGCCTCTTCCTCGCGCGCGCATTTCCTTGAAAGCAAACTGCGGCGCACCGGCTTGTGGGAGCTGGCAGCGCCGCATGTTTATTCCGCGGACCTCGTGGCGCGCGGCAAGCCGGCGCCGGATATTTTCCTTTGGGCCGCTGACTGCGTACGCGTGCGGCCTGAAGAGTGTCTGGCGCTCGAAGACAGCATCAATGGCGTTCGCGCCGCGCGTGCGGCCGGCATGACCGCTTGGGGGTTCACAGGCGGCGGCCATTGCTTTCCGGGCTACGGCGAGACGCTGACGGCGGCGGGCGTGTCGCGCGTCGTCGCCTCCCATGCAGCCTTCGTCGCGTCAATTGACGATCCGGCGCGTCCATAGGCATCTTCCGGCAATGATTTTTGCTTCAGACAATTGGACGGGGGCGGCCCCTCAGGTCATGGATGCGTTGGCGCGCGCCAATGAAGGGTATGCGCCCGCGTATGGCGGCGACGCATTGACCCAGCGCGTCGAAGCGAAGTTCTGCGAATTATTCGAACGCGACGTGCGCGTATTTTTCGTCGCCACCGGGGGCGCTGCGAACGGGCTCGCGCTTTCCGTGCTCTCGAGGCCCTACGGCATGATCCTCTGCCACGAGGAAAGCCATATCCAGATGGACGAATGCGCCGGGCCGGAATTTTTCACCGGCGGCGCAAAGCTTCTGCCGCTGAAAGGGTGGGCGGCGAAACTGTCGCCGGAGATTGTGCGGGCGGGAATTGCGGGCTTTCCGGCGCGGCCGCCGCATGGCGCGCCGGCGGAATTGTTGTCGCTGACCCAGGCGACCGAATGCGGCGCTGTCTATTCGCCGGACGAACTTGCCGCGCTGTGTTCGGTTGCGCGCGAAGCCGGACTAAAGACGCACATGGACGGGGCGCGTTTCGCCAATGCGGTCGCAAACCTCGGCTGCACGCCTGCGGAAGCGAGCTGGAAGGCCGGCGTTGACGTGCTTTGTTTCGGCGGCACGAAAAACGGCTGCGTCGCCGCCGAGGCGGTCGTCTTCTTCAATCCACAGCAGGCGGACGACTTTGTGTTCCGGCGCAAACGGGCGGGGCATTTGTGGTCCAAGATGCGGTTCATTGCGGCGCAGTTCGATGCCTATCTGGCCGACGGACTGTGGTTGCAACTCGCAACGCGTGCGAACGCAGCGGCGCGGCGTCTCGGCGACGGTTTGGCGCGGATTGAGGGCGTTCGCGTGTGGTACCCGGTTGAAGCAAACGAAGTGTTCGTCTCGTTCCCGTCCGGCGTTGCGGATGCGCTGCTTTCAGCAGGCGCCGCATTTTACCCTTGGGTGACGCCCGGCGACCCAGCGGACGGACAGATGCGCCGGCTAATATGCTCCTTTCAGACGACGGATGAAGCCGTCGATGCTTTTATTTCAGCAGTGGCGCGCGAGGTCGAGCGCAACTCCTGATTAGAAGCCGTAGATATCTTTCGCGACGCGGAAGGTATTGGCGTAGGCGGCGACGCTCGCTTCGATCGGATTGGCGTAGCCCCCGCCAATCGCGACCGACACTGGTATGCCGCGCGCCGCGCATGCGCTGAGGACGAGACGATCGCGCTCCATCAGTCCGGCGTGGGTTAGCGCCATGCGCCCCAGTCGATCTTCGCGTAACGGGTCGACGCCGGCCTGATAAAGCACTAGCTCCGGCCGGAACGCCCACACAGCCGGAAGCGCATCGCTGAGCGCCCTCAAATACGCTTCATCCTCAATCCCATCGGGCAAGGCGACATCGAGGTCGGAGGCGTATTTGCGGAAGGGGAAATTTTTCTCCCCGTGTAGCGACAGAACAAAAACGTCCGGGCTCGGCGCGAGCAGGGCGGCATTGCCGTCGCCCTGATGAACGTCGAGGTCGATGATGGCGATGCGGCGCACTTCGCTCGCAGCAAGCAAGGTCAACGCGACAACGGCGAAGTCGTTGTAGATGCAGTATCCGGCGCCAAAATCGCGATGCGCGTGATGCGTGCCGCCGGCGAGCTGTCCAGAAAACCCTTCTCGAATAGCCGACTTCGCTGCGGCAAGCGCTCCGCCTACTGTAGCCCTCGCGCGCCGCGCCACGCGCTCGCTCCAAAGAAAGCCGATCCGGCGCATGGCCGAGGCGCTGATCGAGCCGGTCTCGATTCCAGCGACGTAGTCCGGATCGTGCGCGATGACAACGGTTTCAGCCGCGATTACGGGCGACGGAACGAGCCCTTGCGGCGGCGCAATTCCGGTCTCAATCAGAGTGCGGCGCAGGTGACCGTATTTGGTTCCGGGAAATCGATGACCCGGCGGCAAGGCGAGGTCGAAATCGTCGGAAAAGTAGATGTCGATGCCTGACGGCGTGCGCATAGCTTGATTATTTATCGCCAGCCCGCGGTTTCCCGCGCGACGAGCGTGCGCAACAGCTCGATCATTTCATCTGAATCGTTGAGGCACGGAATGTTGGCGAATTCCTCGCCGCCGGCGTGCAGGAAACTCTCGCGCGCCTCCATTCCGATTTCTTCCAGCGTTTCGATGCAGTCGGCGACAAAACCCGGAGTCAGAACGGCGACCCGGCGTACGCCACTGCGCGCAAGTTCCTCGATCGTCAAATCGGTCGCGGGTCCGAGCCATTCCTCGCGCCCGAACTTTGATTGAAAAGTCAGCGGGGCAAATTCTTCATCCCAGCCCATCGCCGTTCGCAGAAGGCGCGCAGTCTTGGCGCAATGACAATGATAGGGGTCGCCCGATTCGAAGTACCGTTTGGGAAGTCCATGGAAGGACAGGATGACCCGTTCCGGCGCCCAAGATTGCGCCGCCAGAAAGGCCCGCGTCGTCGCGGCCAGCGCGCCGATATAAACCGGATCGTCGTGGAAGGCGGGCGCAGTGCGGATCGCGGGCTGCCAGCGCATAGACTTCAGCGCGTCGAATACCGCGTCGTTGACGCTCGCCGTCGTCGTCGCCGAATATTGCGGATAGAGCGGAACCACAAGGATGCGGTCGCATCCGGCTTCCTGCAGAGCGCCAAGGCGTTCGGCGATCGACGGATTGCCATAGCGCATGGCCCAATCGATCATCACGCCGTCATCGGCGCCAGACGTCAGCCGTTCAGCGGATTTTCTGGTAAAATAGCGGAGCGGGGATTCTTTCGTTTCCTCGCGCCAGATCGACGCATATGCCTTTGCCGTCCGGGCCGGCCGGACATTTAGGATCACGCCATGGAGCAGGGGCAACCACAAGGCGCGGGGGTAGTCGACGATGCGGCGGTCGCTCAGAAACTCCGCCAGATAGCGGCGCACAGCCGGGGCAGTTGGTTCGTCCGGGGTGCCCAGATTGACGAGGAGCACGCCTATCCGGCGCGATCGCACGGGGGGGTGGCCCGCCGGCGCGTGCGGCGCTGCAGCGTTGGTCTCAACGCTGCAGCCTTCTGTCCATGCCAGATCGACGTCCACCGCCGTCTCCACGTTTCGTAGTCGATATACGGCCTATAGCCGATTTCCGATGAGCGCCAACCTCGCCTCCGTCACGTGTCACAAAAAAGAAACAAGAAAAAGCGAGCCTTCCCGGGCTCATCGGCTATAAGCGCCCCGCCGGGGATGGCTGCTGGGCAACGACTTTGGAGTGGGGAAAGTGGACGTAACCATTACAATCTGGGCGTGGGTAGGGTTCACCCTCGCCGCCTACGCCGTTGTGGGCAACGATGCGCTACAGACGCTCGGAACGTTTATTAACTCCAACCAGAAGCTGCCTTGGTGGGCGCTATTCATGTTCGCCGGCACCGTGCTGATGGTGACGTTCGTTTTTGGCTATCTGCAGTTCCAAGGCGATCCTTCCTGGGGCCGGCTGTCGGACGAGAAGAAATACCCTGTCTTTGAAGTGCAGTGGTACCACGCCGTGCCCCCGCTGGCGCTCCTGGTCCTCACGCGCTTCGGCATTCCGGTGTCGACGACCTTCATGGTGCTTTCGATCTTCGCCAGCATGGAGGGCATGCGGTCGATGATCGAGAAGTCGCTCTATGCTTATGCGGTTTCGTTCGTCGTTGGAGGCGTCCTGTATGCGCTGTTCGCTCCGACGGTCGAGCGCTTCTTCCTGCGAACGCCACACCTAGCGCAGAAGCCGTTCTGGATCCTGTCGCAGTGGGTGACGACAGCCTATCTGTGGGGCGTCTGGCTGGTGCAGGATTTCGCCAACATTTTCATCTTTCTGCCACGCGATCTGACGCCGCTGGAAGCGTTTTCCGGCGCGGGGATCATCCTTTTCTTGCTGCTCATAACATTCGCTGACGGCGGCGGCCCGGTTCAGAAGATCCTGAGATCGAAGACCAATGTGACCGATATCCGTTCAGCGACGCTTATCGACTTCACCTATGCGTCGCTGCTGGCCTATTTCGCCTATATCTCGACTACACCGCTATCGACGACATGGGCGTTCCTAGGGTTCATCGGCGGCCGTGAATTTGCTGTGGCGACAATCGACCGGATCCGTTCGCCCGGCGCGACGGCGAGGATCGTTGGAATGGACGTCGGCAAGGCGTTCATCGGTCTCGTGATCAGCGTCACGCTTGCCGTTGGCCTGCCTCGCCTTGCGCAGGCGCTGGGCGGTTGAGGAGTTATTCCGCAGCGTCCCTGAACGAGCCTGCGTCTTTTTGCTTAGCCAGCGCCTCTGCTGCGAGGCGCTGAGTTGTAACGTAGTCGATCTTGCCTGAACCAAGCACCGGAATTTCCCTCACCGTCGCAATGAGTTTCGGTACAGCCAGTTCCGGCACGCCGTGGCTCTGAGCCCAACTGAGCAGTTTCGATCGGTCCGCCTCAGGTCGGTCGGTTATCAACACGATCTGCTCGCCCTTCCGGTCGTCAGGCAGGCATGCGGCTGCATGCATATTATCTGGCCAGAGGGCGGAAGCACAGTTCTCGACGACCGCGAGCGAAACCATTTCTCCGCCGATCTTGGCGAAGCGCTTCAGTCGCCCGCGGATCGTGACATATCCCCCCTCGTCGATGCGCACGACATCGCCGGTGTCATGCCAACCATCGCTTAGCGGCGTGATGCGTCCGGGCGCAGCCGGCGTGATATAACCGAGCATGATGTTCGGAACACGGACGAAAAGACGGCCCGCATCGGGCAGGCCGGTCACCGGTTCAAGGCGGTGCTCAATACCGGGCAGAAGTTGGCCGACCGTGCCGTTGCGGATATCGCCCGGTTGGTTCGCGGCCAGAACCGGCGAGCCTTCGGTCACGCCGTAGCCTTCGAGCACTTCAAACGCAAAGCGTCGCTCTGCGGTCTGGCGCGTTTCGTCTTTGACGCGTTCGGCCCCGCAGACAGCAAGCCGCAGCGAAGACATCCCGCCATCTTCGCTCGCGCGCATGTATTGCTGGAGAAAGGTGTCGGTTGCGAACAGCACCGTCGAGCCAGTCTCGAATATTCGCCTTGCGATGATCTTGGGCTGCAACGGCGTCGGGTGCAGCACCGCCTTGTGGCCCTCGATGATCGGCCAGAGCGTCCCGGCGGTGAGCCCGTAACAATGGAACGTTGGCAGAGGATTAAAAAACACATCCGTAGGTTCTATCGCCACATGCTCAGTAATCTGAGCAATGTTGGCGAGGATGTTTGCGTGGCTTAGAACAACGCCTTTGGGGTCGCCTTCGGTGCCCGAAGTGAACAGGATTACGCCGGGACTGTCAGGATCCGGAGCAGCCGCAAAGAGGCGAGGCAGAAGCGGGCCGATAATCGCCCGCGCCTTGTCGAGCGGGCCGATCGCTTCCTTCAAATCCTCAAGGTACTGAAACGCAAGCTCGCCTTTTAGCTCGTCGATAAGCGGTTCGAGTTTGCCAATTTCGACGAAGCGGCGAGCGGTCAACACCGTTTTGACTTCCGCTGCGCGCGCCGCCGCCTTGATGTTCCGCGGTCCGGCTGTGAAGTTCAGCATCGCCGGTACGCGCCCTCGCGCATGCAGCGCAAAAAGCGCGATGACTGAACCGGCCCCCGTCGGCAGCAAAACGCCGACTTTCTCTGCGGGCGCAGTCAGGCGGGCGATAGGTCCGCCAAGGGCGAAGGCCGCTCTCATCAGATCGCGATAAGAAAGTTCGCGTCCGTCGCCATCGATCAATGCGGTCTTCGAGGGTTTTTGACGAGCGCGTTGCAGGAACGCCTGAAATATCGACCGCCGTGAACGGCGCGTGACCCTCTTCAGGGATTCAGTCATGGGTCGTTCTCCCTTGCCCGTCGTTTGTCGGCCAACAGGCTTGTTCGACATTTTAGCGCGAAGGGCGTGGGCGACGCAAAGGCGGTTAATTCCGGGCTGCGCCCGCAATCTCAGCGACGATGACAGCGGCGGCGCTGGCGGGATCGGGCGCGCCCACAATAGGACGGCCAACGACGAGATAATCAGCGCCCGCATTGATTGCATCGGCTGGAGAAACCACGCGTTTTTGGTCGTCCGCTGGCGCGCCCGACGTACGGATGCCGGGCGTCACAATGCGTAATTCGTCTCCAAAGCGCGCCCGGATGGCGGCAGCCTCCTGCGCCGAGGCCACCACGCCATCGACGCCAGACTTCGCCGCGAGTTCAGCCCGCTTCAAAACGAGGTCAATGAGCGCGCCGACGTATCCTTGGGCGGCGAGACTCTCTTCTGTCTGGCTCGTCAGAACGGTGACGGCGAGTATCTTCAGACGGCGGTCGTCGCCCCGGCCAGCGACGGCCCCCTTCAGGGCGTCTGCCTCTGCGTGGACCGTCAGAAAATCCGCGCCGAGGCGCGCGACGCTCCGCACGCCGCGTTCAACCGTCGAGCCAATATCAAGAAACTTGAAGTCGAGAAACGTCCGCCGTCCCGATAGCGAGAGACTGCGGGCAAGGTCTATCCCGCCAATCGGCATTAATTGATAGCCGATCTTGTAGACGCCCGCCGCGTCGCCGACTGCGGCGACCACCGCTGCGGCGTCAGCCGCCGTTGGCGTGTCGAGGGCGACAATCAATCGCTCAGCCGGCGAAAGGCGCGACGGGATTAACTGTGACGGCGGATTCATCTCGACACCCTCATGGCCCGGCCGACCTTGCGCTGCGCGTCCCGCGTTTCACCGCCGCGGACTTGGCCGTTGTAGTCCCAGTCTTAATCGTCGTTCGCGCTCTCGCTTTCAACCTTGGCGATTCTGCCGCCGTTTTCGGGAGCGGGGGCGCATCGACCGTTTTCTCGCGAAATAGGCAGAGGTCATTGACGATGCATGTGGGGCATGCGGGCGTCCGCGCTTTGCAGACGTAACGTCCGTGCAGGATCAGCCAGTTGTGAGCGTCGCGAAGATAGCCTGCCGGCGTGATGCGCATCAGGCCGAGTTCGACGTGCAGCGGGGTCTTCCCCGGAGCCAGCCCTGTACGATTTCCGACCCGAAAAATGTGCGTGTCGACGGCCATGGTCGCCTGACCAAACGCAACGTTGCAGACAACGTTCGCCGTCTTGCGCCCAACGCCCGGCAGGGTCTCGAGCACGGCTCGGTCCGAGGGAACGGCGCCGCCAAACTCGTCGACCAGTCGTTGGCACAAGGCGGCGACATTGCGGGCCTTGGTGCGCCACAGGCCGATCGTGCGGATGTACGCGCCAATTTTTTCCTCGCCGAGCGCGAGCATTTTCGCTGGCGTGTCCGCCGCCTTGAACAGCGGGCCTGTGGCGCGATTGACGCCGACGTCGGTCGCCTGGGCGGACAGCACGACCGCTACGAGAAGGGTGAACGGATTAGTGTAGAAGAGTTCCGTCGTCGGGGATGGGGCGGCGACAGAGAGCCGCCGATAGAATTCTGCGGCTGCGGCGCGGGTCATCTTTCGAGGCATATTGCTCCTTTAGTCCGGGCGGCGAGAGCTCTGCAAGCCGGGCGATCGGCCCACGCGCTGCCGGGCCCTTTCGCCGCATGTCGCGGGGTATAGTCACGCGCCTATTGTCCCGCGTATGGCACTTGCGACCGTCATCGAAGACATGCCGCCAGACGCGGCTGGACGCGCGCGCGATCTGCCTGCGCCGCCCCAGTCTCCGGAGCACACCGGGGCGTTCGAGGCGCTGTTGTATCCCAATCGGTCGCTACCGCCGGCCGGCTTCATCGCCGTGATGAGCGTCGTCATTGTCGCAAACGTTACATTCGGCGCGGCCTTTTTCGCCGTCGGCGCGTGGCCAGTGCTGGGGTTTTGCGGACTGGATATTTTTCTCGTCTGGGCAGCCTTCAAGCTTAGTTATCGTCAGGGGCGGTTGCATGAGCGGATCCGGGTGACGCCGCGCGAAATTCTCGTCTCGCGGGTTCTGCCGTCGGGACACGAAACCCGCTGGCGTCTCCAGACATTTTGGACGAAACTGGTGTTCGACCGGCCGGATGAACACGAAGCGCAGGTGCGCCTTGTCAGCAAGGGACGTTCGCTGGTCCTTGGCTCGTTCCTTTCACCGGAGGAACGCGCCGCCTTTGCGGAGACGCTCGAAAGCGCCATGCACGACGCCAGCAGACATCAGGACGCCTCGACTGCGACCGCCGACGGAGTAACGCGATCTTGATCACGTTTCTCGCGATCGCGGCGGGGATCGTTGGCTTGCTCGCGCTCGCCTATTGGCGCTGGTCGATGCAGATCAACGAAGATATTCGCGAAGGCGCCCAGCACGCGTTCAAGGCCCTGCAGAACAGCGATCCTGCAATTGTTGCGGGCTATGACGCGGCCCGTTTCGAGGCTGTCTATAGACGCGTGCATTTCCCTCGCTTCCCCAAATATGCGCTTGCCTGCGTCGCCGCTTTTATCTTGTCGTTCCCGTTGGCGCTCGGCGCATTAAGCGGCGCAGCATTCCTCGCCGAGCGGGTCGGCCTGACCGCAGAGCCGGCTGAACTGGCGCGGTATGTGCCGATCGACGGTTGGAGAACGTCAGCAACCGCTGCCGAACGTGAGGAAATGGCGTTGGTGCTCGCGCAGAATTTCTCCGGCTTTTATTATTTTTTCGGCGTCATCGGCGCCTGGCTGGCAATTGTCGCCATCTTCATGCGGCGGTATCACCTTCGCCGTCCGGGCTATCTGCGCGA
>CAZSBU010000025.1:17952-19418 GCA_964605055.1 uncultured Caulobacterales bacterium
AGCTGATCCGCCAGCGAGATGCGCACCAGCCAGAACTGGTACACGAAGGAGCGTAAAGTGGAGTACCTGCACACGATGGTCCGCGTCAGCGATCTCGACGCCGCGCTTGATTTTTATTGCGCTAAACTCGGCCTCGTCGAAGTCAATCGAAGCGACCATTAGCAAGGGCGCTTCACGCTTGTGTTTCTGGCGGCTCCCGGCGACGTGGAAACGGCGAGAACCCGCAAGGGACCAATGATCGAACTGACTTATAACTGGGACCGCGAAGACTATGCCGGGGGGCGTAATTTTGGGCACCTGGCTTTCCGGGTTGACGACATCTATGCGGCTTGCGCGCGCCTTAGCGATGGCGGCGTTGCGATTAATCGCCCGCCGCGCGACGGAAGGATGGCGTTTGTTCGTTCCCCGGACGGAATCTCCATTGAGCTATTGCAACGGGGCGCCGCATTGCCGCCTGCCGAGCCGTGGGCAAGCATGCCTAATACAGGGACGTGGTAGCGCTGGCGGAAGGCCGGCAGCCTTATTTATTTCTTAATTAGCGACCGCCCATAAAACTCAGAAAAGGTCGGGGAAGTTCTCTGCATGACAGCGGCAGTTCTGACGCTTGACAGCGTAGTAAAGCGGTATGGCGCATTCGAGGCGGTGCGCGACCTTTCCTTTTCCGTCGCCAAGGGTGAAATTTTCGGCTTCCTCGGCCCGAATGGCGCGGGCAAGACGACAACGCTGCGGATGATCCTCGACATCATTCCGCCGACGTCTGGCCGGATCGAAGTACTGGGATCGCCGACCGCCGGCGCTGTCCGCCGCCGGATTGGCTATCTGCCTGAGGAGCGCGGCGTCTACCGCAAGATGAAAGCGGCGGAAACGATTGCTTACTTCGCGCAGCTTCGCGGCGTAGACGGACGTTCTGCCCGCAAGCGCGCTGATGCGCTTCTGGAGCGTTTTGGCCTTGCGGCTTTCGCGCGTTCGAAGAACGAAGCCTTATCGAAAGGCATGGCTCAAAAAGTTCAGCTTCTTGCGACGATTGCGCACCAGCCTGACCTTCTCATTCTCGACGAGCCGTTTTCCGGACTTGATCCGATCAATCAGCAGACGCTGGAGGAATTAATCCTTGAGCTGAAAGCCGAGGGACGGACGATCATTTTTTCGACGCACGTCATGCAGCACGCAGAACGGCTTTGCGATCGTTTTTTGATTTTGGCTAGCGGGCAAAAGCGGTTCGAGGGAAAACTGGAAGACGCGCGAACCGGGTTTCCGACGCGTCTCATTGTTCGCACGGCCGATCCGGTTGATCCGCTGGTCTCGGCGCAGGGCGTGCTGGACGTCAGGCGAATGGCCGAGCACGCGCCCGGCGACCCCACTTACGAGATCATGCTCGCCCCAAACGCTGACTCGCAGCGCGTCTTGCGCGCGGCGTTTGATGCCGGCATGCGATCTGTTGTTGTCAATGTCAAGGGTCCTGGAGC
>CAZSBU010000026.1:0-2432 GCA_964605055.1 uncultured Caulobacterales bacterium
TCACGCCGTATGGTTTCTGGCGTGACTCGCACAACCGTCACCATGCGAGTTCCGGTAACCTCACGCGGCGCGGCGTTGGCGCGGTCGATACGCTGACGGTGGCGGAATATCGCGGGTTGGGATTCTGGCAGCGCGCGATGTACCGCCTCTATCGCCACCCCGCCATGATGATCATTTTCGGCGCGCCGTTCTATTTTCTTATTGTCCAGCGGTTGCCTTTGACGGGCGCCATGCCGTTCGCCGAGGTTTATCACGGGTTGAAGTTTCAGCAGGTCTGGCGCAGCATTCTCGCTTTGAATATTGCCTTGCTCGTGGTCTACGGCGGGCTGGCGGCTGTGTTCGGCCCTTGGGTTATACTGATTGCGGTCGCGCCAGTGGTCTCCGTGGCGGCCATTGTCGGCGTCTGGCTTTTCTTTGTGCAGCACCAGTATGAAAACACCTACTGGCGCCAGCAGAAAGACTGGAGCTATGCCGAAGCGGCGGTATTTGGATCCTCGCATTACGATCTGCCGCCACTGTTGCAATGGGTGACCGGCAATATCGGTCTCCACCATATTCATCACCTGTCGAGCCGCATTCCCAATTACCGACTGCAGGAATGTTTCGACGCGAGCTCTGACTTGCAGTCTCTCCCGCGCATGTCTTTCGTTGAGAGCTTGAAATGCGCCCAACTCGCTCTTTGGGACGAGGCGCAGAACAAGATGGTGACTTTCCGTGCGGCGCGTCGAGATGCGGCCGACGCCGCGAGTTGAGCACGCCCTGCGCGTTGTCGTTTCTTTTCGCGGCAGAGAGACCTAACCTCCTCCAAGTGATCGAGGGCGGGGAATTTGGCATGCGGGAGACGGATTCGGCGACGCGTATCATTGCGGACGGCGGAAAATCACGAATTGCGCGTTTTGTGACAATGGCGCTTGGCGCCGCGCTTATCATCTCGGCCGCGACCGGTTGCGCGCGCAGGACCGCTCCGCCGCCTCCGCCGAGTCCCGCTGAAGAAACATATCGGGAGACGCCTTCAGGCCCGATCATCGGATATGTGTCGCCAGAAGGGGCCCATGTCTGGCGGGGTGCGCCGTTTGCGGCCGCACCGGCTGGCGAGTTGCGGTGGCGCGCCCCGCGACCGCATCGTGGCTGGTCTGAACGACGCGAGGCGTTGCAATCCGCCGATCGCTGTATCCAACTCACAAACCGCCTTAACGAGAGCGAAGGGCTGGAGCCCGGCCTTGTCGTCGGCTCGGAGGATTGTCTCTACGCTGATATTTACGCGCCGCCGAGCGCCGCGCCGGGAGCGGATCTTCCGGTCATGGTCTGGATACATGGCGGAGCCAACACGTGGGGCCGCGCGTCATCCTATGACGGCGCCCGGCTGGCGGTGAATGAAAACGTCATTGTCGTTGCCGTTCAGTACCGCCTTGGCATCTTCGGATGGTTCGCTCACGAAGCTTTACGCGCAAACCCTGAAATTCCAGCAGACGAAAGCGCCAATTTCGGCACGCTCGATCTCATCGCGGCGCTCGATTGGATTGGTCAAGACATCGCCGCTTACGGCGGCGATCCCGACAACATCACGATCTTCGGGGAGAGCGCGGGCGGCCATAACGTCGCCAGCCTGCTCGCCTCGCCACTCGCGCGCGGAAAATTCCATCGCGCCATCATCCAGTCTGGCAGTTTCGACAGCATCTCGCTCGCTGAGGCGGAAAGCGGGTCCATTGAGCGCAATGTCGGGCGCGATGTCGCGAGGCGCATCGGAGCCAATGACGGCGCCGGTCTTCGCGCTACGCCGCCCGAGCAGGTCTTCGCGGCACTGGAACTCGGCGATCAAGCGTTCCTTTCGCTGCCGCGCATTATCGCCGATGGCGTCGCCTTGCCGGCCTCGCCGATGCGCGAGGCGTTTGCTTCGCCCGTAACTTTCAACGCCGTTCCGGTGATCACTGGAGTCAACCGTGACGAGATGAAGTTGTTCCAGCTTCTCGATCCAAGCTTGACGAAGCGAGTGCTCGGCCTGTTTCCCGTGGCGCGGGACCAAAGATACTATGATGCGCTTGCGGAATATACGAGCCGGATCTGGCGCATCCGCGCAATTGATGAGCCGGCGGCGGCAATGATCGCCGGAGGTCATCCTGACGTCTTTGCGTATCGGTTTGATTGGGACGACGGCGGACGTTTCTTGATAACGGATCTAGGAAAACTTCTCGGCGCCGGTCACGCCATCGAGATACCTTTCGTTTTTAACCGGTTCGAACTGCTCGGCTCTCTCGACCGCATCATGTTCAGCAAGCGAACGGCGGAAAGCCGCGAAAACCTGTCGCGCGCCATGGGCGCCTATTGGGCGAATTTCGCGCGAAGCGGCGATCCGGGCGACGGCGGGCGCGGGCTTCCTCAATGGCTGTCCTGGGGAGCGGAAGCGCGGCTCCTGCGTCTTGATTCTGGCGAAG
>CAZSBU010000026.1:2442-7814 GCA_964605055.1 uncultured Caulobacterales bacterium
GTTTGGATTCGCTCGACGCGCTGCTCGACGACCTCAAATTGGATGCGCGTCTGTCCGATACGGAGCGCTGTCAGATCATGCTCGCGATGGGGCGATGGACAAAGGAAGTAGAAGAGGCGATCGCGCAGCGGACAAGCTGCCCGAACGGGGCGGCGACTTGATCAACCTCTCGCCGTGCGCGTAATGGCCGAGGCTCATCTGTTCGAACATGATGTCTGAGCGCTGAGTGCGCGCTTGCATTCAGCGGCGCGCGCTGTACGCATTGCGGCTCCTGTTCGCTTGACGCGACCGGGCCAACGCCATTCACAAGGCCTGCTTGAGGGGCAATGTCGCGTATCGCAACGAAATTTGCTGCACTTGCCGCGGAGGGACGCGCCGGTTTTGTGCCTTTCATTATGGCCGGCGATCCGGATCTCGCTGCGTCGCAAGCGATTTTGGAGGGTTTGCCTGAGGCCGGCGCAGACCTTATTGAACTTGGCGTATGCTTTACCGACCCGATGGCTGATGGACCGGCCATTCAGGCCGCAGGTCTGCGGGCGTTGAAATCAGGGCAAACTTTACGCAAGACCCTTGATCTAGTTCGATCGTTTCGGAAAAGAGATGCGATCACGCCGATCATTCTGATGGGGTATTACAACCCGTTTTACAGCTATGGCGTTGACGCATTTCTCGTCGATGCGCAGGCGGCCGGCGTTGACGGGCTCATCATCGTCGACCTCCCGCCAGAGGAAGATGCGGAATTTTGCCTCCCGGCGCGCGCGGCGGGTCTCGATTTCGTCAGGCTAGCCACGCCCACCACGGACGTCGCCCGCATGCCGACGGTGCTGCGCCATGCGTCGGGATTTATCTATTATGTTTCAGTTGCGGGAGTTACCGGGTCTGCGAGCGGCGTGCGCGCGGTCGTGGACGCTGCGGTATCTCGCCTCAAACAGGCGTCGGGCCTTCCGGTGGCGGTTGGTTTCGGGATCAAAACCGTATTACATGCAGCTGAAACGGCGCGGGTTGCCGACGCAGTAGTGATTGGCTCGGCTCTCGTTGAGCGGCTCGCCGCGGCGCTACCAGCCGGACGTGGTGCGGGCGCCCTTGAGCTAAGCCCGTCTGAAGCCGATATTGTGATTAACGCGGTGTTGAGCGCGGCGCGCGATCTTGGGGACGCGATCCGCAGTGCGAGGAAGTAGTAACTCATGAACTGGCTATCAAATATTACGCCGCCGGGCATCAAGAACATCTTCCGCAAACCCGATGACGGCAGCAATGGCCTCTGGGTGAAGTGCGGCGCCTGCGGGGACATGGTCTTCCATCGCGACCTTGAAGCAGCTCTGCACGTCTGCCCTTCCTGCGGCCATCATATGCGAATGCCGGTCGACGAACGACTGCGCGCGCTGTTTGACGACGGCGCGTTCGAGGAGATTGAACTTCCCGAACCGCCGAGCGATCCGTTGAAGTTCCGCGACGAGAAAAAATACGTCGACCGCCTTCGCGATTACCGCAAACGGACGGGCCAGGCCGATGCGATGCGTGTCGGCGCCGGCGCGGTTGAAGGCCAGCCGCTCGTCGCCGCCGTACAAAATTTTGAGTTTATGGGCGGCTCAATGGGCATGGCGCTTGGCGAGGCGTTGCTGAAAGCCGCTGAAGTGGCCGTCGCCCGCAGCGCCGGCTTGGTTGTCTTCACCGCCTCAGGCGGCGCGCGCATGCAGGAGGGAATCCTCTCCCTGATGCAGATGCCGCGCACGACCATTGCCGTGCAGATGATGCGTGAAGCGGGCCTTCCATACGTCGTCGTACTGACCAATCCGACAACGGGCGGGGTTACGGCGTCTTTCGCGATGCTAGGGGACGTTCATATAGCAGAGCCGGGCGCGCTCATTGGCTTCGCTGGCCCGCGGGTTATCGAGCAAACAATTCGCGAAAAACTCCCCGAAGGCTTCCAACGTTCGGAGTTTCTTCGAGACAAAGGGATGGTTGATCTCGTTGTCTCACGCGGTGAAATGCGCGGCGCTCTGGCGCGCCTCCTCCGTGTGCTTATGAAAGATGGCGCCGTGAGACGTTCCAGGGATGACGTGCCTGACGCTGGGATTGTTAAACAAACGAATGTGCGCGCTATTCCCCCAAGCCGGCCGGTAGCGCCTCCCGTTCAGGCGATGCCGCTCGACAAGGCTGCCGAATAGACCGGCCTCCGAACGAGGGCGGCTTGGTCTTCTGACGTTAGCGGAAATTCGCCCAAGTGAAGCCTTCCATTACGCCACCTTCCGTTATCGAAACGGCGCTCGAACGCATATCGCGGCGGCGACCGCACCATATCGATCTGGGCTTGTCGCGCGTCTTGACGACGCTGGGCCGACTTGGCGACCCCCAACTGCGCTTGCCGCCAGCGTTTCACGTCGCTGGCACGAATGGCAAGGGGTCGACCGTCGCCTATCTGCGCGCGATCCTCGAAGCGTCGGGAAAGGCGACGCACGTGTTCACCTCGCCCCATCTCGTTCGCTACAATGAGAGAATTGTGCTCGCCGGGCGCGAGATCGACGACGCCTGTTTCATCGATGCGATCAACCGTTGCGACGAAGCGGCGGGGGCGGATGAACTTACATTCTTTGAGACGCTGACTTGCGCTGGTTTTCTCGCCTTCGCCGAAACGCCAGCCGATTTTACCATCATTGAGGTCGGGCTGGGCGGACGCCTTGATGCGACCAACGTGCTGACCAATCCACTCGCCACGGCGATCACCCCAATCGCCCTTGATCACCAGTATTTCCTCGGGGAGACGCTCGCCGAGATTGCGGCGGAAAAAGCTGGTATTTTTCGGCGCGGCGCGCCGGCGGTGGTCGGTCAGCAGACGCCTGAGGCGATGGCGGTATTTGAAGCGCGAGCGGAAGCCTCCGGTGCGCCGCTCTATTCGTTCGGCTCAGCCTGGAGCGCATGGACCGAGCAGGGGCGGCTTATCTATCAGGACGAATATGGATTATGCGACCTGCGCGCGCCCCGGCTGGTTGGAGCGCATCAGTTCATGAATGCGGCGCTGGCCGTTGCAACGCTCCGCGCTGCGGGACTTCAACTGGACGACGCCACGCTCTCATTGGGCGTCGAGAACGCGCGTTGGCCGGCGCGAATGCAGCGCCTCAGATCGGGGCCGGCCGTCGATATATTGGCGGCGGGCGATGAGTCCTGCGAAGTATGGCTTGACGGCGGACATAATCCGCATGCGGCGCGAGCGATTGCGGGCGTCTTTGCCGATCTCGAGGAGCGCAGCTCCAAGCCGCTCGTGTTGATCGCCGGTATGCAGGAAAACAAGGATGCTAATGGATTTTTCGCCGCCTTTGCTGGCCTGGCGGCGCAAGTTTTCGCGGTTGCCGCGGATCATCGCGGGGCCGCCTCCGCCGAGGCGATCGCCGCCTCGGCCAAACGCGCCGGTCTCGATGCGGAAGTTTGCTCAAGCGTGTTGGACGCCGCCGTTCGGGCGCGGGCGTTCACTGCTGGCCCGCTGAGAGTTGCGATCTGCGGCTCGCTCTATCTCGCGGGCGAAATTTTGAGGGAGCACACCTGACCGCAGCGCCCGTCAGGCCGCCGCGCGCGCTTCCCGCTCCGCCTGCGTTTGTTGGACACGCGGCTTGAGCAGCGAATTGCGAATGTCCGCCGGCACCGATTTGTAGATAATTGGTTCAATGAAATTCAGCCGCCGGCGAACCTCTTCCAGCGGCAATGGCAGCAGATCGGCGACGTCATGCTGCAACAGGAAATCAACGCCGCGTCCCATTCGCCGTCCCTCGGCGACTGCCTTCATGAGCGGCAAGTCGGGACGTTCTATTTTTTGCGCAGTCAGGGCGAGCGCCACGATAATCCGGAACCCCGGATTGCCGGTCTGTTGGCGGGAGAAGGCGAGATTGCATAACTCGCCCAGCGGATCGCGGCCGTAACCCGTCAAAACGTGCCAGAGATCGTGACAGACGCTGATGTGAAGGAACATTCGCTGGAACTGCGGAAAGTCAGTATCCCCCTTATAATCGATGCCGGCCTCTTCAGCCGACGCGAGTATCCCTTCAGGCGTCAAATTCTCGCCTTCCATAAAGTCGAGATAGGCGCGCCCAAAGCTGCCCTCGGCGAGCGATCTCAGCCAGGGCCGGTTACTCAGGATGTATTCAAGACGCACCGGTTCGGTGACGACCCGGCGGCCATATGCCGCGCTGGTGAATTTCTCGAAAAGTTTTCTCCCATTGGGACCAGAGACAGCCTTGATAGTCTCAAACACTTGGCGCGTGTCTTCCTTGTTGCGGATGAGGCGCATGACCGACACGACGGCATGAAGGGGCCGCACATTCGGGATTGGTGGGACCGGGAAACCGTTGACGAGATCGATGGAACTAGCGATGGCGCTGGCCTGTTCTTTCATGAAAGTCCCCAACCAGACTGATCTGCGCCATGTGCGCGTCCGGTGTACAAAGACTACACTGGGCAGTTTACTTCGAGGTAAAGAGTTTCGCAATCACAAAACGGGAGAACGGGCCCCGATTGCTGGACGTAAGCGACGGCTTCGGCCACAACCCTTGCGGGGCGCACATCCCAAGGAGAACAAGTCATGACTGTATCGCGCATCTTTTTCGGCCTGGTGGCATTTTTCGCGGTCGCGACAGCGTTCGGGGGGCCGGCGGAAGCGGCGTCCAAGGCGAAGATCGACCGTAAAGCCGACAACGCCATGAAGGTCTTCAGGGAAGACGTCAGCGGCGCGGACGCCGTGTTGAGCCGCGCAGTTGGCGTTCTGGTGTTTCCATCAGTCAAGAAAGCCGGCATCGGGCTAGGCGGCGAATATGGCGAGGGCGCGCTACGCGTTGGCGGTCGCTCTGTCGCTTACTATTCGACCGCATCAGCCTCGATCGGCTTCCAGCTTGGCGCCCAGGCGCGGCGACAGATTCTTGTCTTTCTCGACCAGACAGCCCTCGACAAGTTTCGGTCTAGCGACGGCTGGGAAGTCGGCGTTGACGGGTCGGTTGCAGTTGTGACGCTTGGCGCCGGCGCGTCAATCGATTCGACCGAGCTTAACCAGCCGATCGTCGCCTTCATCTTCGACAATAAGGGATTGATGTACAATCTCTCGCTCGAAGGCTCGAAGATCACCGAGATCCACAAGCGGAAATAATAAATTGCCTACGGGTTGTCAGGCGGCCTCTTCAAGGCCGTCTGACCAGTCGCCAAGCTGCGCGAGACTATTCATCCGCGCGCGGTGAGCGAACGCCGCCTGCCCTGCCTTGACGTTCTCCGGCTTGCCGCCCCAAGCCTTCAGAGGCGCAGCCTGCAGCGCCCGGCCATAGGAAAACGACAGCGCCCACGGCATGACGTCGCTATAGGCCGCGTTCATGGCGTTTAGATGGGCTGTCGCCTCA
>CAZSBU010000026.1:7854-10558 GCA_964605055.1 uncultured Caulobacterales bacterium
TCGGACTGACCGCCCGATAGGAAAACGATGCCAGGCACGGCGGCCGGAACAGCTGCGCGAAAGCATTTGATTGTCTTTTCGGCGACTTCAGAGACACCGGCCTGTTTTGCGGATTTTTTGCCGGCGATGACCATGTTCGGCTTCAGAATGACCCCCTCAAGGGCGACCCGCTGACCCCACAGCGCGGCGAACAGCCGGCGCAGCGCCTCTTCAGTGACCTCGTAGCAGCGGTCGATGTCATGATCGCCGTCCATCAGCACTTCCGGCTCAACGATCGGGACGATGCCAGCCTCCTGGCAAAGGGCGGCATAACGCGCGAGCGCGTGAACGTTCGCATCAAGACAATAGGTCGATGGGATGGCTGTGTCGCCGCCACGTCCGATGTCGATAACCGCCCGCCACTTGGCGAAGCGCGCCCCTAACTCAAAATATTCGGCGAGGCGTTCGCGCAAGCCGTCGAGTCCTTCCGTCACCTGCTCGCCCGGCGCGCCGGCGAGCGACTTGGCGCCAGCGTCCACCTTGATGCCGGGAATAGACCCCGACGCTTCGATGATCTTCACGAGCGGCGACCCATCAGCGGCATTCTGGCGGATCGTTTCGTCATAGAGAATGACGCCCGATATGTGGTCGCGCATGGCCGTCTCGGTACGGAAGAGCATCTCGCGATAGGCGCGTCTGCTGTCGGGGGTCGATTCAAGCCCGATTGTGTCAAAACGCTTTTTGATCGTGCCCGAGCTTTCGTCTGCCGCCAGAATGCCCTTGCCGCTCGCGACCATTGCAACGGCGATCTTGTTCAGCGCATCGAGATTCATGGTAATTTCTCTCTCATTTATGCATTAAGCGCTGTGACGCCCGGCAACTCTTTGCCTTCGAGCCACTCAAGGAACGCGCCGCCGGCAGTCGAAACGTAAGTGAAATCATCGGCGACGCCGGCATGATTTAGGGCGGCGACTGTGTCTCCGCCGCCGGCGGCGGCGATCAGTCCCGCCTCGCGCACACGTCGCGCAGCGTATCGCGCGGCCTCGATGGTGCCGGTATCAAAAGGCTTCGTCTCAAACGCGCCGAGCGGACCATTCCAGACAAGCGTATCCGAGCGTTCGATCTCTGCTGCAACGTTGTCAACGGAGTCTGGCCCAAGATCGAGGATCATGTCGTCGTCAGCGACGTCGCCAACCGCCTTTACTTCGTGCGGCGCGTCAGCGGCGAATTGCTTCGCAACGACTGCATCAACCGGCAACAGGATGCGGCAGCCGCGCGCCTCGGCTTGCTGCATGATCTCGCGCGCCGCGTCGACGAGAGTCGGTTCGCATAGCGATCGGCCGACCTTCTCGCCGCGCGCCAACAAGAAGGTGTTCGCCATGCCGCCGCCGACCGCGAGCGCGTCGACCTTTCCGACAAGATTGAGCAATAGCGCAATCTTGGTCGACACCTTCGCCCCGCCTACAACGGCCATCAGTGGGCGGACGGGATGGGAAAGGGCGGCCGCCAGATGCAGCAGTTCCCGTTCCATGGCCCTGCCTGCAAATGACGGCAGCAGATGGGCGATGCCCTCGGTCGACGCGTGGGCGCGGTGCGCGGCCGAAAACGCGTCATTGACGTAGAGATCGCCTTGCGCCGCAAGTGCGGCGGCGAAGGCTGCGTCGTTTGCTTCCTCGCCAGAGTGAAAGCGCGTGTTTTCGAGGAGGATGACGCCGGCCCCGTCGAGAGCGGCGACCGCCGCCTCTGCTTCCTCGCCGATGCAATCGGGCGCGAACGCGACTGGCTTGCCAAGTAATTCTTCAAGCGCAGCAGCGACCGGTTCGAGCGACATGTCTGCGACGCGCCGGCCCTTGGGCCGGTCATAATGCGACAGCAACACGACTTTCGCGCCTTTATCGAGAAGCTCACGGATGGTCGGTAGAGCGCGATCAAGGCGCGTTGCGTCTGTTACTTGTCCCGCCGCCATCGGCACGTTGAAGTCGACGCGCACGAGGACGCGCTGTCCAGCGACCACCGCGTCGTTAAGCGTCCGGAACTTGTGGCCCGTCTCCAGGTTCCTTTTTGAATTCGATCCTGAGGAAGCGGCGCTGGTCATCGGATCAGATCAGCTTCGCCATTACGAGCGCCGTGTCGCACATGCGCGTCGAGAAACCCCATTCGTTGTCGTACCATGACAGTACACGGACGAGTTTTCCTTCAAGGATCTGCGTTTGCTGAAGGGCGAAGGTCGATGAATGGGGGTCGTGGTTGAAGTCTGACGAAACAAGCGGTTTGTCGGTATAGGCAAGAACGCCTTTCATCGGACCGTCGGCGGCCTCTATGATGGCGCCGTTGATGGCCTCTAGTGTGGCGTCCCGCGTTGGCGTAAACACGAGATCCACCGCCGAAACATTCGGCGTTGGTACGCGGATCGACGATCCGTCGAGCTTGCCTTTGAGTTCAGGCAGCACAAGCCCAACCGCTTTTGCGGCGCCCGTCGAAGTCGGGATCATCGACAGCGCCGCTGCGCGCGCGCGATAGAGATCCTTGTGCATCGTATCGAGCGTTGGCTGGTCGCCGGTGTAGGCGTGGATCGTCGTCATGTAGCCGCGTTCGATGCCAACGGCGGAATGCAACACCTTGGCGACGGGCGCGAGGCAATTCGTTGTGCACGACGCATTCGAGACGATTAGGTCGTCGGATGTCAGCGTGTCATGGTTAACGCCAAAGCAGATGGTTTTCGAGA
>CAZSBU010000026.1:10568-13927 GCA_964605055.1 uncultured Caulobacterales bacterium
GCCGTAGACGACGGTGAGGTCGGCGCCCTCGCCGGGGGCGGAGATCAGCACGCGTTTGGCCCCGCCTTTCAGGTGCGCTTCGGCCTTTTCGCGGTCGGTGAAAACGCCGGTGCATTCCATGACCACATCGACGCCGTAGTCGCCCCATGCCAGCTTCGCTGGGTCGCGTTCGGCGAAAACCTTGATCGGACCGGTCCCAGCGTCGATCGTGTCCCCCTTGACGACGACGTTTCTCGGGAACCGTCCGTGCACGCTGTCATACTGCAGAAGGTGCGCATTCGTCTCAACCGGGCCGAGATCGTTAACCGCGACAACCTCAACGCCGGTCCGCCCCGTTTCGATCATCGATCGCAAGGCGAGGCGCCCGATCCGGCCGAAACCGTTAATCCCGATCCGAACCGTCATGTCTCATTTCTCCTTGTCGAGGCGCCGCTTTGCGGCGTCGGCGATCGCTGCCGCCGTGATTCCGAAGTGGTTATACAATTCCGGCGCCGGTCCGGATGCGCCGAAACCGCTCATGCCGATAAAGGCGTCGCGACGGCGTAAGAACGCGTCCCAGCCTTGGCGCGCCGCCGCCTCGACGCCAATGCGCGGCGCCTTGCCGAGCGTCGCCTTGCGGTATTTTTCCGGCTGGCGGGCGAACAACTCGAACGATGGCGCGGAGACGACGCGCGCCCGAATGCGGTCGCAGGCAAGGGTTTTCTGCGCCGCCAGCGCAAGGCCAACTTCCGAACCTGTGGCGATGAGCACCACATCGGGGTCCGGCGCATCGGCGACGATATAGGCGCCGCGGGCGCTGAGGTTTTCGTCCGTTGGCGCAAGGCGCACCTGTTCGACGTTCTGGCGCGTCAGCGAGATAATCGACGGCGTCTTGCGGCTGGCGAGCGCCAATTCCCAACATTCCGCGGTTTCCACCGCATCTGCGGGCCGGAAAACGTTCAGATTCGGGATCGCGCGCAGCGCGGCCAGATGTTCGACCGGTTGGTGGGTCGGGCCGTCTTCGCCAAGACCGATCGAGTCGTGCGTCATCACGTAGATAACGCGCAAGCCCATCAGCGCCGCCAGGCGGATCGACGGCCGGCAATAATCCGTGAACACGAGGAACGTGCCGCCATAGGGAACGATCCCGCCATGCAGCGCCATGCCGTTCATGGCCGCCGCCATGCCGTGTTCGCGCACGCCATAATGGATGTAGCGGCCGCCATAGTTCTCCGCCGAGAAGATACCGAGGCCCTTCGTGCGGGTATTGTTGGAACCTGAAAGATCAGCCGATCCGCCGATCGTTTCGGTAATCGCATTGTTGACCGCTTCGAGCGCCAGCTCCGACGCTTTGCGGGTGGCCACGTGGACGGGCGACTTGACCAATCCGGCGATGTGGGTGCGGATCGCCCCGCTGACCTCGGCGTCGTGATCGCCGGCGAGCGCCGCCTCAAACGCCTCGCGCGATGGGCTCGCGGCGAGCCGGGCCCGCCATTCGGCGCGAGCGCTCTCCCCGCGCGCCCCGGCGGCGCGCCAGCCATCGAGCGTCTCCGATGGAATTTCGAACGGCGCGTACGGCCAGTCGAGCGCCTTGCGGGCGGCGGCGACCTCGTTCGCGCCGAGGGGAGATCCATGCGTCGCCGAGGTGCCCTGTTTGGTGGGCGCGCCGCGCCCGATCACGGTGCGGCAGGCGATCAGCGAGGGCCGGTCTGAAGCTTGCGCCCGGGCCAGCGCGGCGGCGATAGCGTCCTGGTCATGACCGTCGATGCGTTCGGCGCGCCAGCCGCTCGCCTCGAAGCGTTTCAGCTGATCGGTTGAATCCGACAGCGACACTGCGCCGTCGATGGTGATGGCGTTGTCGTCCCACAAAACGATAAGGCGCGAGAGCTTAAGATGCCCCGCGAGCGCAATCGCCTCCTGGCTGACGCCCTCCATCAGGCAGCCGTCGCCGACGAGCGCATAGGTGCGGTGATCGACCAGATCGCGCCCGAAACGCGCTGCAAGATGCGCCTCGGCGATGGCCATGCCGACGGCGTTGCCCAGACCCTGTCCCAGCGGGCCGGTCGTCGTCTCGACCGCCGGCGCATGGCCCCATTCCGGGTGGCCGGCGGTCGGCGCGCCGAGCTGGCGGAAGCGGCGGATGTCGTCTAGCGACAGGCCGTCATAGCCGAGCAGATAGGCAAGGGCGTAGATCAGCATCGATCCGTGCCCGGCCGACAGCACGAACCGGTCGCGATCGGGCCAGTCCGGCGCCGAAGCGTCGAATTTCAGAACTCGCGTGAACAGCGTTGTTGCGACATCCGCTGCGCCCATGGGCATGCCGGGATGGCCGCTGTTGGCGGCCTCGACGGCGTCCATCGCCAAGGCGCGGATGGCGTTCGCCATGCTGGCAAAGTCAGCGGGTGCGGCGCGCATGCCGTGCAGGGCGTCATCGGCCATTCTGGTCCTCGCGTGGCGATCCTGTTGACGACCCGATTCAGACGGGCGCCGGAAATTGCAGCGGCTAAATGATGCGCCGCAGCGATCTCATTTCCTTGCGCGCTAGATGCATCGGCGGACTGGCCAGGGTCAAGGGCCGGATGTCCCTCATGCCGACCACCCGCGCCACTCGACATCCCGGTCGACGCCGCCCAAAATCTCTGCGGGCATGGGCGTGAAGAACTGGACTGTTTGCGTAGCGCCTCGACACCTGTCGTGGGCAAGGAGGGAAACATGGCCTCGCTGGAAAATGCGGTCGAGACGCTGGCCGCGGCCCTCGATTCGCTGGAGCAGAAAATTGAGGCGCGCCGAAGCGATCTCAGCCTACGGCGGGAGTCGATCGACGCCGCGCGGCGCCAGGCGCGCGTCGCCCGCGCCCGGCTCGAAGAAGCCTCGGACGAAATCGCCGACACGCTGGCGGAACTGCGCGCCATCCTCGGCGCGCCCGCTGAGCCCGGCGCTGCGGGCAAGGAGCGCCGCCAATGAGCCAGGTTGATATCCGCGTCAATGAACGCTTCTACAAAGTCACCTGCGAGGACGGTCAGGAAGACCGGTTGCAGGAGCTCGCCGCGCATCTGAACGGGCACATCTCAGACCTCGCGGCCGAGCTTGGCCAGATAGGCGAGGCGCGGCTCATCCTGCTGGCGGCGCTGACCATCTGCGACGAGTTGTTCGAAGCGCGGGCGCGCCTCGCCGCGCTGGAGAAAGGCGCCCAGCCGCTCGACCCGGAATCGCTCGCCGGCGCGAGCCGGCTCGTCGAGGCGGTCGCGCGGCGCGTCAACGCCCTTGGCGAACGGCTGGAGCACGCCTGACGGCGCGCGCAATGCGCTGGTGGCCGCGCACGCCGCGCTCGAGCTCGTTGCGCTCGCCGGCGCGCCTGGCAATCCTGCGCCGCTCGTGGG
>CAZSBU010000026.1:13937-15001 GCA_964605055.1 uncultured Caulobacterales bacterium
CCCGCCTGGCGGCGCGAAACGATCCACTCTGGATCCAATGGATCGAGTGGATCAGGTCTCGCTGCGATCAAGCGCCTCGTTTCTATCCGGGCGCTGACCGCTTTTCTTTAAAAAACATATCGCAACGCCGCCGCTCGGGGTGGGGGATAAGTTTTTGAAAAATTATTTTGCTGCGGCGCGCGGAGCACGCTGGCGCAGGCGGATTAAGACAGCAAGGCAGGGTGCGTGAAGGCCGGCGGCCGCAACGCGCCGTGATTATCGGGCGCAGGCGCATTGCGCTGCGCTCTATGCACCCTCGGCTTGCTTCTGCGATTTCTTCGGCTGGCGAACCAGCTACCGCCTCGCGCGCGAAGATCGCCTGAACCATGACCTCGCAGGTAATCGATCAGACGGCCCGCCGGGCTTTAGGATGCGCGCCGCCATTGCAACAAGCGGTTGGGCGAGGCGTGGGCATGACCAGTGCGGGAACGCCTGGCTTGCGAAGGCGCAATTTGGAAATGAAAGGTGGTCTCGTGACCGGGTTTCGAATTCTTCTCGCCGGAATGCTGGCGATCCTCGCAATCTACACCGCCATTGTCGTCGCCGATCACGGGCTCGGCCTCGTCCCGGTTTTCTTCGGCGACATCGCGAAGATGGGCTGGCCGGGGCAGTTCAATCTCGATTTTCTCGGCTTTCTCATCCTCGCCGCTCTGTGGACGGCGTGGCGGCGCGATTTCTCGCCGTCAGGCGTTGCGCTCGGCGCGCTCGCCCTCGTCGGCGGCATGTCGTTCCTCACCGTCTATCTGCTTATCGTCAGCTATCGGACGAAAGGCGATGTGAAGATCATGCTTCTGGGGCCGCGCCGGGCGGCAAGCTAGGATGGATTAGGGCCGAAGGGCAGTTGGCAGCGCGTAGGGCGGGCTTCAGCCCGCCGTTTCTGCGCCACCCCTCCGACGCTGCCATTGCCTTATTGCCGGTTGCGCCGCGTAGGCGTTCGTGGCTGAATTATGCAATGCCGGATTATCGCCGCCTATATGCTGATGGCGGGACATACTTCCTGACATTGTGCCTCGAAGACCGGCGCA
>CAZSBU010000026.1:15011-18774 GCA_964605055.1 uncultured Caulobacterales bacterium
CGCAGCGATTTGCTGATCCGCGAAATCGAGCATTTAAGGGCCTCATGGCGAGCCGTAGCGGCCGCGCGACCCTTTGAAACCGTTGCGGCCGTCGTCTTGCCGGAACATCTCCATTTCGTGTGGCGATTGCCCGACGACGATCATGATTTTCCGCGCCGGATCGCGCAATTCAAGGCGGGCTTTACGAGGCGCTTGCCGGACGAGGCGAAAGGAACAGGTCGAAAGCGCGAACGCGGCGTCTGGCAATCGCGCTATTGGGAACATTGCATCCGCGACGGGGAAGACCTGTCGCGTCATATTGATTACGTCCACTGGAACCCGGTGAAGCACGGTCATGTCGACGCCCCTGAGGACTGGCCGTATTCGACATGGGCGGCGTGGAAAAAGGAATATGGGCGACCGGTCAATGTTCCGCCCAAAGAGTGGACTCCAGCTCACGCCGGAGAACGATCTTAAGCGGCGGGCAAATGCCCGCCCTACGGCCGAAGGCCATTACTTTACCTGCTCGACTACGAGGAGTTTGAGGCCATCAACGGCGTCTATCGGGAGCGGTTATCTGATCCGTTCCCCGCACGTACGACCTTGCAAGTGGCAGCGTTGCCGCTCGGCGCTCGCGTTCAGATCGACGCTACCATAGATGCGTCGCGCTACACCCAAGTTCCGCGACGGCAAGGTTAAGGCGGGTTGAGCGAAGCGATACCCGCCCAACGCTTGCTAGACACGGTACGAAGCTTTGGCCGCGCGTACTGCCGCTTCCAATTGGATGTCGTCCTTCAACCAAAATCTAACGTAACCGGGCCTGTCATCACGGATGTCCAATACGTCGGTTAGTCTGTCCAACTCAGTGCTCTTCTTCACGTGAACACAAAATTGCTGGTTTCGGTTTTGGATCGTAAGAGCTAGAAAATTCTTAGGATACGTTACCCATTTTCGGTGTTGGCCTTCACGCAAAACATCTTTAGAAAATTGTCTAACCCGGCTCAGGAAATTCTGGCCGAGGGTAACTATTTCAACAGGAAGCTTTTCATCCCGACAAGCATCGAGAAATTCTTCGTCGCCGGATCGAATTCCGCAGGTCAAAGACGAGACGCCAACGTTATGAAACGCCCGTCCCTGCACCGGCTTGTCAGTAGGCCTTTGATCGACGTCACTGGTCGATATGACCAAAGAATCTTCTCCATCTCCTAAAACGAGAAGCTTGGCTTTGCCGATTGAGAATATAAGGGAGTTGCCATCCTCCGTGACATTGCAATCGCCCAACAATATAACCGATCGACCCCTTGAGCGCGACACAGGATCTCCCAAGTATTTCAGATCAGTGGGATTTGCCTCGATCCGCCATACTCCAAACGTGCTGTCGTCAAGTATGCGAACGCGTCCTGTAATATCCATAACACCTCCCTATTGGGAACTAGATTAATCTAATTGCCAAAAAAATCAATTTAGAATTTTCTGGAGATGGCTTTTGCGCACGCCATTCGACCGGGAAATATCTCGGGCTGCAGGCCATTGGCAAGTACATCTAATCGAAACCCTCCCCCCTCAAACCACCGTCATGATCTCGCCCAGCGCTTTTTTCTTCAGCGCATGGTGCGGAATGGGCGCGTCGGGGCGGGGCTTGCCGACGACGAGGATGAGATAGGGTTTCTCGCTCGCCGGGCGGCGCAGCGTCTCGGTCAGGAAGCTCATGGGGTTCGGCGTGTGGGTCAGGGTCGCAAGGCCCGCATGGTGGAGCGCGGCGATGAGAAAGCCGCAGGCGATGCCGACGCTCTCATGAATGTAATAGTTCTTGCGGGTCTCGCCCGCATCGACGCCCCCGCGCCGCTGGGCGAAGATGGCGATCAGCCAGGGCGCGGTCTCGAGGAAGGGTTTGTCCGCATCCGTCCCGATGGGCGCGAGCGCGTCCAGCCATTCCTGCCCGGCGCGGCCTGCATAGAAGGCGCGCTCTTCTTCCTCGGCGGCCTCGCGGATGGCGCGCTTCGTCGCCGCATCGCCGATCAGCACGAAATGCCAGGGCTGGTGATTGGCCCCTGATGGGGCGCGTCCCGCCGCCGCGATGCAGGTCTCGACGATATCCTGCGGCACGGGGTCAGGCAGGAAATCGCGGATGGTGTGGCGGCGCGCAATCTCTTCGCGGAAGGCGCTGGCGCGGGCGCGCATCTCGTCCTCGCCGAGGGAAATGTGGTCGCCGAGCGCCCAGAGAGGCGTGAAGGCCGGTTTCGTCATTATTGCTCCGTATCGGGAAAGAGAGGCGCTGCACTCGCATCGGCTAACGGACGATAGGTGCGCGTTGCGGCCGGCGTCTCCGATCCGTCCTTGCCGATATAGTCGACGTCGACTTTCATCTTCTCGCCGGGTAAGTTCATTTTTGTTCGCATCCCTTTGCCGCCTTGCTCCCATGCTATCGCGCGGCGCGCCGGCGCGCTATCGCCAGTTCCCTAACGTCGGCCGAAGAGGCGCTCGATGTCGGTACGTTTCAGCTCCACATAAGTCGGGCGGCCGTGATTGCACTGGCCGGAACGGGGCGTCGCCTCCATCTGGCGCAACAGCGCGTTCATTTCATCCTGGTTAAGGCGGCGCCCGGCCCGGACCGATCCCCGGCAGGCCATGGAGCCGCACACGGCTTCGAGATTCTCCCGCAGGGCAAGGCCCTCGCCCCATTCGGCGAGATCGTCTGCAAGGCGGCGGACGAGACCGGCGATATCCGCATCGCCGAGGATTGCGGGCGTCTCGCGCACGATGACGGCGTCCTCGCCAAACCGTTCGATGACGAGGCCAAGCTCGGCGAATTCATCCGCCCGTTCGGCGACGCGCTCGGCTTCCTCGGGGTCGAGCGTGACGATTTCGGGAATCAAGAGCGCCTGACGTTCGACGCCGCCAGCGGCGAGCGCGGCCTTCATGCGCTCATGGACGAGCCGCTCATGCGCCGCATGCTGATCGACGATGACGAGACCATCCGTCGTCTGCGCTACGATATAGGTCGCGTGCAGCTGCGCGCGGGCGGCGCCGAGCGGAAAGTCGGACGTTTCCTCGCGCTGAGGCTCGACCCGCGCGCCAGGCTCGTCAAAGCGCGCGGTTTCGCGAAAGGCGCCGGCTTCATTCGGCGACGGGCGGAACGGGTTCGGCGCGAAATAATCCTCGGCCGTCCGCCGCGCCGCGTCGGCAAGGCTCGGCTGATACGCCTTGGCGGGGGCCGATATTGGCGCATCACTGGCGCGCATCCGCCCCAGCGCAAACGCTGCGCCAGTCGTCGATGCCCGATGGCCCGCTTCCGCCAGCGTATGGCGCAGAGCGCCGACGATCAGTCCCCGGACGGCGCCAGAGTCGCGGAAGCGCACCTCCGTTTTCGCCGGGTGCACGTTGACGTCGACGAGCGCGGGATCGACCTCCAGAAATAGCGCAACCGACGGGTGGCGGTCGCGCGCCAAAAGATCGGCGTAGGCGCCCCTGACCGCGCCGACAATCAGCCGGTCGCGCACGGGCCGTCCGTTCACAAACAGAAACTGCCGGTCGGGCAGGCCGCGGTTGAACGTCGGCAGGCCGGCATAGCCCGACAGCGACAGACCCTCGCGGGCGGCGTCGATGGCGACGGCGTTCGCCTCGAAGTCCCGGCCCATGATCGCTCCGAGGCGCCTCAAGCGGCCTGCGGCGCTTTCCGGTTCGGCGGCGAGGGAGAGCGTGCGCCTTCCCTCATTGAAAAGCGTGAAGGCGACATGCGGATTGGCCATGGCGAGGCGGCGCACCGTTTCGGCGACGGCGGCAG
>CAZSBU010000027.1:0-18393 GCA_964605055.1 uncultured Caulobacterales bacterium
TTACGTCGGGCTCGCCGCGCTCCTTGCGGCGATATCCGATCTGTCTACGGATCATGAGGCGCTGATACGCTTTCGATCCTATCAGCTGAACCCGGCGACGCCTCCCGGCGGGGTGGACCGGCGCGCTTATTATGCAGCGCGTATGACCAATCCCGACCATCGCGCCGCTCAACTCGCCGCGCTGGCGCAGGCGGGCGTCGACGCTGGCTTGTCGTTTGATCCGGCCGCGCCCGCGATTTTGCCGAACACCGCCAATGCGCATCGGGTCATCCGTTGGGCGCATATGGAAGGGCGCCAAAAGGAAACGGCGTCAGCAATCTATAACGGCTATTGGCGGGACGGCGCCGACATCGGCGACAATGCCACGCTGGCGCTTCTCGCTGAACGCGGGGGTCTTGATGGGCAAGCAATCGCGCGGCGACTTGCGACGCCAGAGGACGCCGCCGAAATCGACGAGGAGTGCCAGAGTATGCGGCGCGCCGGCGTCACTGGCGTGCCGACCTTCATTGTCGATGAACGTATTGGATTTTCCGGCGCGCTTGCTCCCGAGCGCCTTGCGGCTGCGCTGCGCGAGGCGAGCGCGCGATCACGCGCGTACGGATAATCGTCAGTCGCCGTTGCATTGGCGCTACACGTAGGCTCGCGCCGTCCCTGAGAGGAACAAGATTAACGGACAAGGTGAACGGCTGTTAAGTCGCAGCCGAGGTGCGCGCAGTGCGCTGAGATCAAGGAAAGCGGTGAAAAACATCACTGCCCAGTCAACGTTGGTTTTCGTCTTTGGCGTGAATTTTCTTGACGAAAAGCTGAGTTCTCGCTGTAAAATAGGCCGCGACTTTGTTTTGCCCAGCCTTCCAGACTAACGCCTTCGGCCATTCGTCTAAGGACTCCAAGACATGGTTGCCTAAACCCGGCGCTTCGGGGCCGGTTCATTGCCATCTGAAGGAGACGTCCAATGGCGAGCGGTACAGTTAAGTGGTTTAATGCAACCAAGGGGTATGGGTTCATCACCCCCGATGAAGGCGGCAAGGATGTGTTTGTGCACATCACAGCCGTGCAACGCGCCGGTCTTCAGGGATTGAACGACGGCCAACGCGTCGCATTCGACCTGACAGAAGAGCGCGGCAAAACCTCTGCGGCTAACCTCCGCGTTCAATAATCTCGGGCAAAGCCCAAACAAATCTCGGGCAAAGCCCAAACAACACGAAGCGCCGGAGCAGAACGCCCGGCGCTTTTTTTATTACCGAAATTTTTATTGCCGAAATGGCCGGGAGCGCCCTTGCAAAGGCGCTCCCGGACTTTTCTCCTAGAACCGTCCCTGTACGGAGAACCTGAAATTGCGCCCCGGCAATGGCAGGATGTCTTTCAGGAAGGAGGAGTGGATGCGCGCTTCCTCGTTCGTCAGGTTGCTGGCCGCCAGACGAAGAGAAACGCCGGCCGTCTCGAATGGCCGCAGCGTCAGATACGTATTCAGGAGCGTGTAGCTGTCGGTCGGGAGTTCAAATTCGGACACGCGGTCCTGACCGGCGGCGTATTCCGCTTCGACCCGCAGATCGGCCTTGTCTGACCGCGCTTCGACGCCGAACACCCCTGACAGAGGCGGTATGCGCGGCAAGTTGTTGTTGCCGTCGACATCAATTGTCGCCCGGACGAGATCGACCGAGGCGTCCGCGTGAATGTCGAATACGCCGTAATTGAACAGCTCCGCTTTACTTTCGAACTCGAAGCCGCGGAACGTCGCGTCGTCAGCGAAGAACTGGAACACCGGCAGGCCATCTTCCTCCTCGCCGATTCCCGTTTCATAGATGAAGTCGCGGTAGGAGGTGTAGAAACCATTTACCGCTAGATAAAGCCGATCATTGGTGAAGCGGGCAGTCGCCTCAACGCCGCGGCCAATCTCTACCCCGAGATCGGGATCGCCAATTTCAAAAGCTTGCGTCGCAAGGTGCGGACCATCCGAGAACAGTTCCTCAATCGACGGCGCCCGTGCGGTCCGGAAACCTGTGACGCCGACGAAGATCTGCTCGCTCAGCTTCGCCCCGACCCCGCCTGACACGGAGAAGGTGTCAAACTGTCGGGTGAGCCCTGTTTCCTCCACTTCATGGCGGGTGTTCTCGTACCGCCCGCCAAGCTCGAGCCGGAGCGCGCCCAGTTCATACTCCTCCAGCGCAAAGACCCCGACCTGACGCGTTTGCGTCGGCGGCACGAAGGCTTCTTCACCGATGGCCGAATAATCGCGAACGCGAAACTGCGCGCCAAGGGCGCCTTTCAGAACGCCGCCACCGAGTGTGACGGGGCGCTCCACGAGTTCGAGGCGTCCTTCCCAGCCCTCGTTGGAGAATACCGTCCCTGCTTCTCCGTCCGGCTCGAACTCCGTGTGGGTGTAATCTGCGTAGCCGACGCGGATTTTGGCTTTCTCGAAGATCAGGAAATTGCCCGCAATTTCGCCGTCAAGATCGAGGCGACGCTGGCGAAGGTCGATGGTCACCCCGCCTTCTTCTTCGCCTTCCTCTTCTTCGCCTTCTTCGCCTTCCTCATGGCCGCCGGGTACGCCGTAAAAGGTGTCAATAGCCGTGCCGGAGACGCCGATGAACCCGTTGTCGAATACCCATGAGAGGCCCGCCGATCCGCCGGACTTGTTGAATGCGGTGTTCTCAACCGTGCCAAAAGCCTCTTCTTCTTCGTCTGCGTCGGGGCCGGCCTCTTCCGCTTCGAGGGCGCGTAAGCGCGCGGATTCCGCGAAGCCAGGAATATTGATGTCGTCCGCATTGCGGTAAAAGCCATCACCATGGAAAACGATCGAACCCTGGTCCAACTTCAGAACTTCGACGTCGAAGCCGCCCGCCGCCTCAACGCCGTCATCAACGGTCGACCCGCCAATGCGCAGCGAGCCGGTGACGCCGTTTTCGGGAACCTCGCTCGGGATTCGCCCGCTGAACACGTTGACGACGCCGCCGGCGGCTGAAGATCCGTAGAGCAACGTGCCCGGCCCGCGCACGATTTCGATCCGCTGGGCTGTCGCCGGTTCGACGGCGACCGCGTGATCAGGGCTCGTCTGGGATGCATCGATGGAACCGATGCCGGAATCAAGCACGCTGATCCGGTCGCCGCCGAGACCGCGGATAATGGGGCGCGAAGCGCCGGGTCCGAAATAGGTCGTGGAGACGCCGGGGATACGCCGCAGCGTTTCGCCGATCGTGTTCTCAAGCGAGCGCTCGAGCTCCTCGCCGGAGATGACTGACGTTGCGACAATGGTTTCAAGCTGCGCGCGCTCAATCGGCGAGGCGGTGACGATGATTTCGTCTTTATTGGCGGGCTCATCGGCAAAAGCCGGCGCTGCGAAGCCAATCGCGCCGAATGCGGCGGTTAGAAACAGCGACGTCTTTGCGTGCCTGCGCGCGAGCGAGGTTTGAACGGAATTTGAACGGATACGGATTGACATGGAGGCATCCCCTTCAGGGTAGTTACAACTGGATTTGAGATTTGCCGGTCAGGCTTCACTGAGAAGAGCGAAGGGCCTTGCTGGCCGCTTCGGTTCTTTCGCAGAAAAATTTGCGTGACCGGGGTGAGAACTCAGCGGGCTGCGCTGGCCTGGCCGCGTAGGTACCGCACCCATTCGCCGGAGCCGGTTTGCCGGACGCTATCAGGCGCGCCGTCAATTCCAGTCAGACGACGGTTTTAAATGCCGGAGGCGCTCGCGCATCGGCGCCGCCCCGAAGGCTTGCCCTCCGCGTCTCCGATTGGGGAGCAGCTCCGTCCCCGGACGCGGGATGAAACGGCGCTGGCGCGCCGACCACCAGATCAGCCGGGTCAGACGCTGCGCCTGAGAGCAGGCAGGCTTCACATGACGACTGGTCGGCAAGAAGATGGATGTGCGCGCCGTCATGGGCGGCCTGAAACGACTGCCCGGCAATGAGCGCAAGACAAGCGAAAAACGCCAAGGCCGCCGCTGGCGTGAAAAAACGCCGGCACCGTGAAACAAACCCATATGCGTTCTGCGCCCTACCCATCGATCGGCTTATAATGTCCCTGATATCTTATCACAAGATTGGCGAAGCACCGGTCCGCCCGCGCGCCGGCAACCCAATTTCCTAGCGGCCGCTCAATCCCGAAGCAATTCGTTAATGGAGGTCTTTGAGCGGGTCTTTTCATCAACGCGCTTGACGATCACCGCACAATAAAGATGGGGACCGCCCTTTCCGGAAGGCATGGAGCCTGCGACAACCACCGAATAGGGGGGCACTTCGCCATAGAGCGTCTCGCCGCTCTCGCGATCGAAAATCCGCGTCGAGGCGCCAAGATAAACGCCCATTGACAGAACCGATCCCTCGCGAACGATCACGCCCTCGGCGACTTCCGATCGCGCGCCGATGAAGCAGTTGTCTTCTATTATGACCGGGTTCGCCTGTAACGGCTCGAGAACGCCGCCGATGCCGACCCCGCCCGAAATGTGGCAGTTCGCCCCGACCTGAGCGCAGGAGCCCACGGTCACCCATGTGTCGATCATCGTGCCTTCGCCGACCCGGGCCCCTATGTTGATGAAAGACGGCATCAGCACAGCCGATGGGGCGATATAGGCGCCGCGCCGCACGGCCGCCGGCGGCACGACCCGGATGCCGCTCGCCGCGAATGTCTCGGGCGTCCACGCGACAAATTTCGACGGCACCTTGTCGTACCAACCGCCGCCCGGGCCGCCAGTGATCAAATGGTTTGCATCAAGACGAAATGAGAGCAGGACAGCTTTTTTCAGCCATTGGTGGACCACCCAGGCGCCGTCGATTTTCTCCGCAACGCGGACCTCTCCACGGTCGAGCAAGTCAAGCGCGGACCCGACTGCCTCTCGCGCTTCGCCTGCGCTTGTTGGCGACAACTCCTGCCGGCGATCCCATGCGGCGTCGATCGCTGTGGCGAGGGATTGATGCGGCGCGTTCATTTCTCACTCCTTGTCTGAGGGTCGCTGGAGGCCGCGAGAATCACGGCGCGGCCCAGGAAGGTCGTCAGGTCGTCCGTCACATGATGAACATGCTCGTGGACGTCGCCAGGCCGCGCAGGGCGTTTTCCGGCGGGTTCATCATTGAGCCATTCGGCTTGAGAGCACACAAGGACGGTGGTCATGCCGAGGGCGTGGGGCTCTGCCAAATTCTGGGCGAGGTCCTCGAACATGGCTGCGCGCGCAGGCGCAACGCCATATCGATTGACGAACAGATCATATGCCGCGCGCTTTGGCTTCGGCGTAAAGCCTGCCGCCGCAATGTCGAAAATATCGTCGAACAAGGCCGCAACGCCAAGCTGGTTCATGACGTTCTCTGCATGCGCCACCGACCCGTTTGTAAAAACGAGACGCCGGCCCGGCAGATTTGCGATACGCTCGGCGAGTTCGGGATTGGCGGGCACGGCGGTGACGTCGATATCGTGGACGTAGCCCAGAAAATCGCCCGGCGCGACGCCATGCTCGATCATCAGTCCACTGAGCGTTGTCCCGTAATCGGCATAGAATTGTTTCTGCCTGCGTCGCGCCTCGTCGGGCGCAAGTCCGAGGCGCGCTTCCATAAACGCCGTCATCCGCCGGTCGATCTGAGCAAAAAGCTGACATTCAGCTGGATAAAGCGTGTTGTCGAGGTCGAATATCCACGTGTCGACATGGCTGAGATCGGGCCGCGCATCAGCGCCCGCGCCGGGTAGGTTACGCATCGATTCCTCCCATCGACCGCTGCCTGAGTGTTGCGACCCTCACTGGGTCGGCGCGGCGGCAGGAGGCTGAACGAACATCGTCGACTCGAAATTGAACGTCGCGGTTTTCGCGCCGCCGGTCTCGAATTTGACGAAGGCCGCTTCATCAAGTTCCTGGTCGGCGCAGGACGCCTCGCTCGACGCCTCGAAGCGGATGGCGTTGATGCAGAACGACCGGTCGCCGCCGGTCAACCTTCGCTCGCCGCGCGCTTCTTCAGTGGCGCCGTAGACATAGACATGATCGGTCTCGAGGGCGCCTTTGACGATCTTCGCGCAGTCGCCGGGCTCCAGGCGCCACCAGCCTTTAGATTGATAAGCGCCCTCGGCGGATTGCGGCGTCGCGATCGCGCTCCAGACGGGCGCTTCGGCGCGGTTGCACAGGAACAGCCCGAGCTTGGCTTCGCGCGCGTTTGCTTCCTCGATGAGCGCGTCGATTGTCTGATCGTCGATAGCCGCTCCCTCGCCGAGGTTTTTTTCCTGCCGGTACGCCGCGAGCAGGCGTTGCGTTTCCCGCGACAGCGACCCGTCGATCCGCACCGGTCCCTTGCCGATATCGCCAAGAAGGCGCTGCACGCCGGCGACTTCCGCGCTGTAAACGGTGTAGTTCGACGGTTCGGCGAAATCCGTCTGATACGCGCCATTAGCCTCCGCTGTGACCTCAACATCCATGAAACTGCGCTGCCGTCCCGGATCGTCGCGGCAAATTTCCTGGTTACGCAAATTGAAAAAGCCGCTCGTCTCGACGCAAAGAGGGGTTTCGCCGGACCAGGACCGCAGCGGGCCGAGATGGCCCTGTATGGCCTCGGCGTAGACGAAGTAGCGGCCAGGGTTGGTGGCCTCCGCAAGCGCAACCTTGCATTGGCCTGGCCGCAAGCGCCACCATCCGCGCGTCGCCAGTCGATCGCCGTCGACATAGCCAACTGCGGCGGAAAGAGTATAGCTCGTCTTGTTACAGAGACTGTAACGAGCGTGCGCCGGCAAGATTGCTGCGAAGCTGATGACAACAAAAGTCGCGACGAACGGAATCAAAAAACGCATGTTGGCGCGACGTCTTTCAAGCGATTAAGGAGTGGGATGTCTGTTCGCGGCGTAATTCACCCGAAACGGCCGTCAGGATCAAGTCGACAGACGGAATCGAAGACCGTCTCCGGCTCCTTATCGACGACAGCTTCCCTCGATCCTGTAGCAGGAACCAATCCGGCCGCATCCGCGACGGCCGGGGCCGCGTTAATCAAGGTCCAGTTCCCGCTGCCAGTGCCGGTTGCATTCGATTACCTTTCTGATGACGGCCCATTGCCGCCCGGCGCTTTCGTCTGCGCGCCTTTCGGTAAACGCCATGCCATCGGGGTTGTCTGGCCGACGTCGGGCAATCCAGCGAATGCTGGTCGTCCGGAACAGCCGCAAGACGAAACCCCGACGCCCAAGCCGCTGACGCTGAAAACAATTGACCGCGCGCTCGCTGCGCCGCCGCTTTCCACCGAATTGATCGATTTCATCGACTGGACCGCGGCCTACACGATGACGCCAGTCGGATCGGTCTTGCGCCTCGTCATGCGGTCTGGCGATGGCGTCGAACCGCCAGCCGGACCGGCGGGTTACTTCGCAACAATCGCCGATCCCGGCAACCTGACCCCTGCGCGCGCTCGGATTCTCGAAGCAGCGCGGCAGGCAAGCGCGCCGCTTGTCGCCGAGGAGCTTGCCCAAGCGGCGGGAACATCGGTCGGCGTCGTGCGCGCGCTCGCCAAAACTGGCGCGCTCGGCGTCGTTCGGATCGATCCCGACCCGCCTTTCGAGAACCCGGACCTCAGCCTGCCCGGCCCGCAGCTGTCCGACGAGCAGGAAGAGGCCGCGAACGTGCTTCGCGCCGCCGTTGCAAGCGGCGCGGCTGCAACGATCCTGCTCGATGGCGTAACCGGATCCGGCAAGACCGAAGTCTATCTGGAAGCGGCAGCGGCGGCGCTGGCGCGCAGTCCCGAAGCGCAAGTGCTCGTCATGTTGCCCGAGATCGCGCTGACGGCCCCCTTTCTTGCTCGGCTTGCGGCTCGGTTCGGGGCGGAACCTGCCGCCTGGCATTCCGATCTCGGGACCGCCGCCCGTCGCCGCGTATGGCGGCGTGTCGCTGATGGACAGGCGCGGCTGGTGATCGGGGCGCGGTCGGCGCTATTCCTGCCCTTCGCCAGTCTTCAGCTTATTATCGTCGATGAAGAGCACGAAAGCGCATACAAACAGGAAGACGGCGTCATCTATCACGCCAGGGACATGGCGGTCGTCCGGGGCGCGCGAGGCGGTTTTCCTGTAATCCTTGCGTCGGCAACGCCATCGCTTGAGACCGTCGTCAATGTCGATCAGGGCAGGTATGGGCTGGCGCGGCTGCCGGCGCGGTTCGGCTCGGCGCGCCTCCCGAAAGTCAGCCTGGTCGACCTGCGCAAAACGCTGCCGGAGACGGGCCGTTGGCTCGCCCCGCCCCTCGTCGATGCGGTCGCTGAGCGGCTGGCGAAAGGCGAGCAGTCGCTCTTGTTTCTGAACCGCCGGGGATATGCGCCGCTGACCATTTGCCGGCGCTGCGGCCACCGGATGAAGTCGCCAACCTCGGACACGTTCCTCGTCGAACACCGCTTTGAGAGTCGCCTTGTCTGCCATTACACGGGATATTCGGCGCCAAAGCCGCCCGCATGTCCCGAATGCGGCGCGGTAGGCGGCCTTAGCGCCTGCGGGCCGGGCGTCGAGCGCGTTGCCGAAGAGGCCGCCGCGCGTTGGCCGCATGCGAGGATCGCCGTCCTTTCTTCCGACACGGCAGGGGGACCAGCGGCGATGCGAGCGACGCTCGAGGCCATGCGGACTGGGGGGATCGACGTGCTCGTTGCAACCCAGATCGTCGCCAAAGGCCATCACTTTCCCCTGCTGACATTCGTCGGCGTGGTCGATGCGGATATGGGTCTTGCAGGCGGAGACCTCCGCGCCGCCGAGCGTACGTTCCAGTTGCTGAGCCAGGTCGCCGGACGGGCTGGGCGGGAAACAGGCCCGGATGGCCGGCGCGCTGGCGAGGCGTTACTGCAGACCCACCAGCCCGGCGCGCCGGTGCTGCAGGCTCTGGTCGACGGCGACCGCGACGCATTCCTCGCCGCCGAAGCCGACGGACGGATGCGCCTCGGATTTCCCCCTTACGGGCGGCTCGCGGCGATTGTCCTCAGTTCTCCAGACGAGACCGCAGCGCTTGCTGCGGGCCGGGCATTGAAGGCGGCAATTCCTATCGCGGACGGCGTCGACGTCTGGGGCCCTGCGCCTGCGCCGATTTACAGACTTCGCGGCGATGCACGCTTGCGGTTTCTCGTAAGGGCCCGCCGCGACGTCCGGTTGCAACGCTATTTGGCGGCTTGGCTTGCCGCCGCGCCGATACCTGCGCGCGTCAAGCGCACGGTCGACATCGATCCCTATAACTTTCTCTAGATTTTGCAGCGCCCGGGCTATGCCCCGCTTTGAAGCGACGCATTTTCGCGCGATGGTGTTTCAAGCGTTATGACGTTGACGGGGGGCCCGCAGCGCAGCGCGTTGTGTAAAGCGAAGTAGAGGGGCGAATGCTGCGGATGAATTCGGTTGCGCGGTATGCGCTCTTCCTTGGCTGCGCGGTAGCGTGCGGGATCGCGCCGTCAGGCAGCCGCGCATCGGAGCTTCGCGGGGGCGCTTCGATCCAGAGCGTGCGCGCATTTTCTCCGAATACGGAGGCAGGCGCGGCGATCGCAGGCGATGTCATACTGGAGCCGTTCTCTGATTGGCGCGTCATCGGGCGCCCGCGATTTCAGGCAGGACTTTCGGTCGCCACGGACAGTGCGGCGACAAGTTTCATCCATTCTGGACTCGTCTGGCGGGTCGACCGACCCGCCAGCCGATTTTACGTCGACCTCGGCGCCGGCATCGCCATCCACAATGGCGAGACGAGTTTTGATCCCGCTACAGATGGCCCAAACAGCGGTTCGGCGTTTCTCGGCTGCCGCGCGCTTTTCCGCTTGCAGGCCTCGCCAGGCGTTTGGCTAAACAAGCGCGTGTCCCTCAGCCTACAGTTCGAGCATCTATCGAACGCAAGCATCTGTTCGCCAAATGAAGGCCTCGACAATATCGGCCTCAGGCTCGGGACCCGCTTCTGACAGCGGCTTTCGCGTCGGGCGAGCCATCGCCATACCGCGCGCGTTCGCCCGGGGCCGCAGCGATTGCCGCCTGATAGGCGGCGCGCAGCGCTTTCAACCGTGTGCGGATATCGTTGGCGGAAAACCCGATTTTTTCGATTGCGCCGCAGATCTCTGCGACATTGCGCGCCCCGACGTTCAGGCTCATGGATCGCAAGGCGTGCGCCGCTCTGCGCAGCGCGGCATCGTCCTTCGCTTCAGCGCTCCGGAATATCTGAACCATCGCGTCTCGCGAATGATGTTCGAACAGCTCAAGCGCCCGCACAACGAGACTGCCAGCGCCGGACTGCATCGCAGCGAGCTGATCGAGTACGCTTTCATCGAAAGCCGACTTTGCGGCGGATGTCGGAGCAGGCGTGGAAATCGGCGCCGACGCCAATTCCTGATCCGACGCCTTAACGCGCCATCGGGCAATTGCTTCGGCTAGCGTCGCAAGGGTGAAAGGCTTGGCGATGAAGTCGTTCATCCCGGCCTCGCGCCATGCTTCCTCCGGGCCGGCGACATGCGCCGTTAGAGCGATGATTGGAACAGGCGGCCGCCCCGAACTTTTTTCCCAATCGCGGATGGCCCGGGTCGCGTCGAGACCGTCAAGGATCGGCATCGAGCAGTCCATCAAGATGAGTTCAAAGGGCGTCGCGACCGCTGCCTCGACCGCAGCGGCGCCGTCCGTCACCAGCGTCGCGGACGCGCCAAGACGGGTCAACGCCTCGCCAACCACTTCACGATTGACCGCGCTGTCATCCGCCGCGAGAATGCGGACGCCGGCGAAGTCGGGTAACGCAGCCGACGGCGAGGCGGAGAGATTGACCGCCGCACGCCCGCGCATGCGCCCTTCAAATATGCGCTCAAGCTGTTCAAACACGTCATGCCGCGACAGGGGCTTGATCAACAGGTCTTCTGCAAGCCCCCGCATAAGGAGCCCATCGGAGGCATCGTCTCCAAGTTCGCCGACGCAAATGCGCGCCGGCGTCCACGGACCGCCAGCCATCGAGATGGCCGCGTCGAGAACCTCAAGAAATTTCGGCCCCGCAAAGACAATGTCTGCGTACGCCATGTGCGGCGCGATCTCGCTATTCGGCTCGACCGTCTGCGCGATAATGCCGGCCTCTTCAAGATAACGCGCCAGCGCAACGGGCGTTGCCTCCCCGTCGAGCGCGATCACAGCGCGTTTCTCGGCACTATTCCTGCTGACGGGACGAGGCTCCTCCAGGACGAGCGCAGGTATACGGAAGAAAAAGCGCGACCCCCTGTCCTGCCGGCTGACGACGCCAATTGATCCGCCCATCGCTTCAACGAGACGGCGCGAGATGGCGAGCCCAAGACCGGTGCCGCCAAAACGTCGCGTCGTCGAATGGTCGCCCTGCGAGAACGCTTCAAAAATCTTGGCCTGCTGCGCCGTCGGTATGCCGACGCCCGTATCGGAAACCGAGAATTCGATTTCGGGATCGGCGCCATCCCGCGCAACGCGTTTGGCGCTGACGACAACAGATCCTTTCTTGGTGAATTTAAGCGCGTTATTGACAAGGTTCGATAGGACCTGATTGAGCCGCACTGGATCGCCGGCGATTACTTCGGGCACCCCTGGACCTACGTAAGCGGCAAGATCAATCCCCGTAGACGACGCACGCTCCCAGAACAATCCGATGACGTCGTTTATCACTTCGACCGGCTGAACGGGAATTGTCTCGAGTTCAAGGCGTCCTGCTTCGATCTTCGAAAAGTCGAGAATATCGTTGATGATCGCGAGAAGCCCTCGGCCGGATTTGACGATGACATCGGCATAGCGCTTCTGCCGCGGGGGAAGCTCGCTTCCGTTCAGCAACTCGGCCATGACGAGCATGCCGTTCATTGGTGTACGGATTTCATGACTCATGGTTGCGAGAAACTCGGATTTAGCCTTGCTTGCGTCCTCTGCGGCTTCCTTCGCAAGCTTCAGTTCTTTCGTCTTGCGCTGCACAATTTTTTGTAGGTTGTTTTGTTGCATCAGGAGTTTGGAGTCGCGCTGTTCGATCTCGCTCAGCATGGCGTTAAACGCGTCGACGAGTTCACCCGCTTCATCGTCGCTTTGCCGCTCGGCGCGTTGGCTGAAATCTCCTGTTTGTCGCATCGCGGTCATGACCGTTGCGAGATCAAGGATCGGCCGTGTGACGGCGCGTTGCATGCGCAAGGCGATCATCAACCCGATCGCGCTCGAAAATACGCCGGCCATAAAGGCGTCCCAGAGGAGGTCGCCAATGCGGCGGGTGAGCCCTGAGGTGTCCGCGATGACGGTCAACGCGCCTATTGGGCGACCGTCGATGGCAATTGGCACCTGCACCACAGCGGTTTTCTGCCGCAGCATTTTCAGCGCCCGTTGCGCGTTTGACAAAGCGTCGTAACCCGCGGGCATTTCCGCTATCACTGGCAGGGCCGTCTCTCCAATGCGGAGGAATGGATCGCCCGAGGGGAGCGTTACGACGACCGCTTCGATCTCGGGCAGTCGTCGCAGCGCCCACAAGGCCTCCTCGGCTGCGCGCGCCTCGCCCCTGTCAACCATTTCGGCAATGGCGGTCGCGAATACGGCGGACGTCGCCTCAATCTGCGCTGTCTTGTCCTCGCCATACCGGACGATTTCGCGCCAGACCGACGTCGTTGTGGCGAAAGCGACTGCGCCCGAAATGGCAAGGACAACGAGGAGGGTCAATTGCTCCCGCAAGGATCGGCGACGGGCCGCCCGCCGACGTTTGTCACGATGGGTGTGGCGGGCGCGGTGGGGCGATTTGCGCTCTGCAGCGCGCTTCGGGCGGAATGGGGCAGGCTGCGCCACCGGCTTGATCTCCAGATCGCGATACGGAGTTAACCATCATTGATAGCTCGCGACCCGTTGCCAATTCATTGCGGCTGCAGAGAAGCCGGCGGCAACACATCGTTAAGGCAAATCAACGATTGTTCGGCGTTACAAAAAGATTGCTGCCGGTGGGAGAATTATGCGGCATTCGGCGAGAATACTGCTGGTCGATGACGACCCGATCATGCGCGAACTCGCTGCGAGCAAGCTGCGCGAAGCAGGATACAATATTCTGCTTGCTGAGGATGGCGCAGTGGCCCTGCAAATCCTGTCAGAAAAGTCGGTCGATCTCGTCATTTGCGACATCGATATGCCGAATGTCGACGGATTCGAACTGACCGATATCGTCCGCCGCTCGCCACGCGTGCGCACGCTGCCGGTTATTGTTGTGACGGCGAGCGACCACCCGGAAGCCGTAGAAAGGGCCTTTGCTGTCGGCGCCACGTCGTTTCTGGCCAAGCCAATGAACTGGACCCTCTTGGCCCATTCGGTGCGCTTCATTTTGAAAGCGAGCGCTGATCAGAAGGCCCTGCGAGAGGCGCGCGATCATGCGGAAGCGGGTGGGCGTTTCAAGGACAGCCTGATGTCGGTCATGAGCCACGAATTGCGCACGCCGCTCAACGCGATTATCGGCTTTGGCCAACTCATCGGCGAACAATTTGAGCGCGACAACGACATGCTCAACAAGGAGTATGCCGATTACATAGTCGAAGGCGGCAAGCGACTGTTAAATTCCGTGTCCGATATGCTTCTGGCGTCGGATGCGCGGTCCGGCCCCATCGGCATCAACGAAATCGACTGCAACCTTGGTGAAATCGTCGACCTGGCGCTGGCGCCGCTCGAAAAGACCATTGAGCTAGCCGCGGCCGAGATCCGTCTGATGCTTGAGAATCCCGAACTGGAATTACGTTGCGACCGACAGCTTATCGCTCGCGCCATTGGAAAACTCATTGAAAACTCGGTGAAATTCGGTCAGCGCAAGGTTCGGATCCTGATCGCCTCAGCGGAGCCCAGCAATGGCGGGCTCGCGATTGTGGTAGAAGACAACGGCCCGGGCATGGCGCCGGAACGGCTGCACGCGGCGTCGCAGTCGTTCACGTCTGAAGACATATCCCCGCGGCGCTCCAAGGAGGGGCTCGGGCTTGGCTTGCCGCTAGTTTCGGCCATCTCGTCCGCTCACGGGGGCTCTTTCAAAATCCACTCCGCGCCGGGGGAAGGCACGAGATCTTTCATTTTGTTGCCGGCGGCGCGCATCGTCGATCGGCCCGCGGCCCGGGCAAGCGTCGCCTGATTTTTGCGGCCCTGCGCCGCAAATTAGGCGCGCCTTGACGCCGTCCGCGCCGTCGATAGAACACGCATTCTTGGCGACGCTAGCGCCGTCAGGGCGCGTAGCTCAGCGGTAGAGCACTACGTTCACACCGTAGGGGTCACAGGTTCGAACCCTGTCGCGCCCACCATCTGTAACTCATCTGATGTTGCCCCCGGGCTTCGCCAAATCGGCCGCGCACCGATGAACGGCCATTAACGTTAACGCCGCGGCAATGATCGGGTCCTAGGCTGGGCAAACGTTGGCAAGTCCCGCTTGAGGAACCGACGCGACGACAAACCATTCTCTAAGCGGAGACCGATTGCTTTTGTTGTAAAATTGTGACGGCTGCGCGCCGCCTACGCCAACCGCTCATGCGGCGTATGGACGCCGCGTCCGGGACAGGTAACAGATCAGTGAAGTCAGACCACGCAGCGCTAATAAGGTCGACCAAAACTGCCCCATGGGAGGGGCGCAAAAGGGGTAAAAGCATGAAATACCGCACCAAACCAAGCGCGCTCGCCATCCGCCTTCTTTCGGGCGCCGCTATCAGCGCCATCGCCGCGACGGGCGCTTTCGCCCAGTCAATCGGCGATGAAATCATCGTTACGTCGCAGCGGACCGAGCAATCATTGCAGGACGTGCCGATCGCGGTCTCCGCGTTTTCAGGCGCCGACCTTCAGGACCGCCAGCTCGAGACCTTCCAGGATATCCAGTTCAACATCCCCAACTTCGCGTTTTCGCGATCGAACTTCACCGGTTCGACAGTCGTGCTGCGCGGTATTGGCGCTCTTGCCGTCGGCGCTTCGACCGAACCGGCCGTGTCCGTCCATATCAATGACGTCTTCATCAGCGCGCCGCGCCTCTTCGAGACAGAATTTTTCGATATCGAGCGGTTGGAGATCCTTCGCGGGCCGCAAGGAACGCTCTTCGGGCGGAATGCGACCGGCGGCGTCATCAACGTCATCACGGCGAAAGCCTCGGTCGATGAAGTCGGCGGATATGTCGACGCCGAATACGGCAATTTCAATTCGGTGAAGGTGCAGGGCGCGCTGAACGTTCCGCTCACCGAGCGGCTGGCCTTCCGCCTCGCCGGCACGACGATCCAGCGGGACGGCTACACGGAGAACGTGTTCGACGGCTCCGACATCGACGACCGTAATATCTACGCCTTGCGCGCCTCGACCCGCTGGCTGCCGACAGACAACACGACGGTCGATTTCACCGCCAGCTATATGCGCGAGGATGACAGCCGCAATCGCTACCAGAAACGCGCCTGCAATCCAGGTCCGGATCAGTTTCTCTTGGGCTGCTCGCCCGACGGTCCGCGCCAGTTCGCCCCGCAGGATCTGCGCGGCACCTTCTTCGCGAACGCCTCGGGCGAAGCGCTGGGCCTCGTCACCGGCAACCCGGCCGCCGCAGCCTTCGGCCTGTTCTCGATCACCCAGCCCCAGCTGGGCGAGCCTCAGCCCGAAGGCCTGCGCCAGGTCAACCAGGACTTCACACCGCAATATAACGCGGAAGAAACGATCTTCCTCGTCAACGCCAAGCACGACTTCGAGAATTTCTCGGTCAAGCTGAACGCCGGCTGGGGTAATTCGAAGATCGCCTCGCGCACGGATTTCGACGGCGGCGTCGGTCCGGTCATCAATCTACCGGCGGCGCTGGCCACCCTGCCAGGCGTTGCGGCTCTCTATTCCGGCGGCGTTCCGCTGTCCGATTTCGACCTCGGCATCGAGGGCCCGAACAACGGGCTCGTCGGTTTGATCGGCGGCAACATTCAGTCACGCTCAGACCGCTTCCAGGCGGTCGACCTGTCGATCGGCGAAACGGACTACTGGTCGGTTGAAGGTATCGTCAGCTCGAATTTCGACGGACGCTTCAACTTCCTGCTTGGCGCCAACTATTCCGACTCCAACGGCTTTGCAGATTACGCCGTGGCGACGACCGGCCTTGATTATTTCTCGGTTCTGGTCGGCACGCTCTCGGCCCAGAACGCCGCCGGCCAGCAAGCGGCCGCAGCCGTGCTCGGCGGCGGCGGAACCCCGCTTCAGGCTCAGGCTGCGGCGCAGGCGGCGGCCGCAGCGGTCGGCGCCCAGGGCTTTTCTCTATACACGCCGTATTTCTTCAACGACACCGATGACGCCTTTACCGAATCTTTGTCGTTCTTTGGCGAGGCGTATTTCGACATTACCGACACGTTCAAGTTTATAGGCGGCTTCCGTTACAATCTCGACGACAAGGGCGTGCGTGACCGCGGCAATCTGCTCGAGAGCGCGTCGACCACCAACCCGGGCATCCTCGCCGGCACCCCGGGCGCAGTTCCGCTGGGCACGCCCTCGGTCCGCCCGCTGCTTGACGCCGACGAGTTGAACGAAGGCACGCCCGGCGCCGTCAACGACTTCCGGGTCGTAGAAGACTCCTTCAACGCGCCGACTGGCCGCGCCGTAATTCAATGGACGCCTACGGACAATTCCCAATATTACTTCTCGTATACGCGCGGCTACAAGGCTGGCGGCTTCAATCCGCGTACGAACTCGGCGGAAGTGCCGCTTACGTTCGACCCTGAGAATATCAACGCCTTTGAAGTTGGCGCCAAGCTGTCTCTCTTCAACGACGCCTTGCGCGCTAACGTGACCGGTTTCTATTATGATTATTCGGGGCTCCAGGTGTCCCGAATCGTCTCGAACACGTCAGTCAACGAGAACATTGACGCCACTGTGTACGGCGTTGAAGGCGAGTTCGTCTGGCAGCCAACGGATCGCTGGACGCTCAACATGAACGCGTCCTACCTCAATACCGACATTGGCGAATTCGCCACGATCGACGTTCGCGATCCGCTCGGCGACTCGACCGGCAACACGCTGCTCGCTGACCTGACCAACGGCTCGAACTGCGTCCTTCTGAACAACGGCGCCCCGCCGCTGATCGGGCAATCGCTGCCGGGACCGCTTGCGGCTCTCAATCCGCTGATCGCCTCGCCTTATACTGTGTGCGGCACATTCAACGCACCGAGCGCCGCGCTGGGCGGCGCGACGCCGCTGCAGACCATCAATGGGGCCTTTGGGACGAATTACCAGGTCGTGTCAGGCATCGAGCAGTCCGTCACAGGCAATGAATTGCCCGGTTCGTCGAACTTCAAGGTCGCCGGGGGCATCCAGTATGAGTTGCCAACGGGGAATGGCTACATGTTGACCCCGCGCGTCGACGCCTACTGGCAGTCGGAGCAGTTCACCAACATCTTCAACACCGAAAAGGACCGCATCGACGGCTACGCCTACGTCAATGCGCAGATCAAATTCGGTCCAGAGGATGGCTTCTGGGCGGTGCGCGCTTTCGTACAGAACGTGACGGGCAGCAACGCCACGACCGGCATCTTCGACTCCGGGCAAGGCGCTGGCAACTTCCAGAACGTCTTCCTGCTGGAGCCGCGCCGCTACGGCTTCGGCGTCAACGTGAATTTCTAAGCGTCACACTTCGAAATGAAAAAGGGCGGCCAATGGGCCGCCCTTTTTTGTTGCCTGACGTCCCTCACGCCAACGGATAAACAGCTCAAAGTCGTTGGTAGGCGCCAAGCGTTAGAAACTCCGCGAATTCTTCTGCCAGGCAAAGACCGCGCAAAAGCTCGGCCGCCTCCTCAAAGCGCCCCGCCGTCCAGCGCGCGTCCCCGAGTTCAGTCCTGACCACATTCATCTCTTCACTTAAGATCTCTACGAAGTATTCCGAGGTCATGGTCACGCCGTTCGATAAGGTCGCGCCATTGCGTATCCACTGCCAGATGGAGGCGCGCGAAATCTCCGCCGTCGCTGCGTCTTCCATGAGGCCATAGATCGCAACCGCGCCAAGCCCACCGAGCCAGGCTTCGATATATTGCAGCGCCACGCGGATGTTGCTGCGCAAACCTTCCTCCGTAAACGGACCCTCGCACGGCGCGATAAGGTCAGCCGCGACAATTTCCGCATCGCTCTCGCGCAAGATGTTTAACTGGTTAGTGGCGTTTCCTTTAAATGCCGCTGAGTAGACGTGGTTTACGACATCGGCGAGCGCAGGATGGGCCACCCACGAGCCGTCATGGCCGTTGTCGGCTTCGCGTTGCTTGTCGAGGCGCACTTTTTCCTTATTGGCCGCATCAAGTTCGGGGGTCTTTGCCGGCAGGAACGCAGACATGCCCCCCATCGCAAGCGCGCCGCGTCGGTGACAAGTCCGGATCAGCAAGCGCGAATAAGCATCGAGGAACGGCTTGTCCATCGTCACCGCATGGCGATCGGGCAGCATCCGATCGGGGTGCGACCGCAATGTCTTGATGTAGCTGAAGATATGGCGAAACGACAAATTCCAATGACTATGCAAGA
>CAZSBU010000028.1:0-18105 GCA_964605055.1 uncultured Caulobacterales bacterium
CGCGGCTGATCGCCATCTGCACAAGGCCTGCAGCGAGCGGGGCGAGGATCATGATCGCGATTGTGCCGATAATCCCGCCGTTATTTCCCCGATTGCCGCCAAAGAACATGGCGAAATTCGCCAGAGCCGTGATCGCGCCTGCGATTGTTGCGGTGACGGTCATGGTCAGGGTGTCGCGGTTTTTCACGTGGGCGAGTTCGTGCGCCATCACCGCGGCGACCTCGTTTTCGTTCAGCATGCGAAGGAGGCCTGTGGTCGCGGCGACGGCGGCGTTCTCGGGATTGCGGCCCGTCGCGAAGGCGTTCGGCTGCGGCGAGTCGATGATGCAGATGTTCGGCCGGGGAAGGCCAGCTTTCGCCGCGAGGGCGGCCGTCGTCTCAGCATAACGCCGCACCACGCCCGACGGATGGCTCTCGTCGACAGGCTGGGCCTTGTACATTTTGAGGACGATCTTGTCGGCGTTCCAATAGGCGAAGAGGTTCGTGCCCGCCGCGAAGACAAGGGCCAGCAGCATGCCTGTCGCGCCGCCAAGCGCGAGCCCGATCATGCCAAACAACGCCGTCATGACGGCGAGAAGGATGCCAGTGCGAAGATGGTTCATCGATTTGCGCCCACTTTGCGTAGTTATGGAAGTAACAGACTCTTATATGTGATGCGTTGAAAGGGCTTCAATATGACGACATCTGGACCTTCTGGCGCCCCACCAGCTGACGGCGACGCGCGCGGAGACCTGGCCCCTGCGGCCAAACGGGCGCTCGCCGAAGCAGAAGCGCGGCGTCGCGCTAGCGGGGTCGATGCGTCGAAGGCCCCGCCTGAAAAGGGCGGCCCGGCAGGCGCGGAGCCAACCCGCTATGGCGACTGGGAGCGCAAGGGACGTGCGATCGATTTCTGACGGCTCCGGGACATTTGAAATCCCGGCCAGCCGTCAGCGGTAAAATATCGTTTCCGCGCCGGTAAACCGCCAGGGCTCCGGGAGATCGGAACAGGATAGCGCCTCGGCGCGCGCTTCGATGCGCATCAGAGGCGCCGGCGCTTCAGGATCCATCTGCAGCAACAAGACGCCATTAATGCGTGGGCCGACGAAATTGGCGCGCAGGCCCTCGTAGCAGTAAACCTCGCCGGGTTTCACCGCAGCAAATGGCGGGTTGATCCTTCCTTCCCCGGCCGTGAATGTCAGGAAGTCGCGCGCGGCTGCCGCGCGGGCTTCTTCGAGGGGTGGGGCAAGCGCAACAAGATCGGGCGACAGCGACCGTAACCGTCCGTGTAGCGCGAAAACCAGTCGGGACGGATCGACCGCGTCAGGCGCGAGCGCGATGGCGCTGACCTTCGTTGACGCGGCGTTGAGCGATCGGTCGGTGAACCACGCTCCTTGCGCAGCCCCCGGCACGTCGACGAGCGCGGTGCGACAGGCGTCCTCACCCTCGGCGCGGCGCAGACCCCAAGCGTCGCCCAGTTTCGCTTTCCATTCGCCCTCGGCGCGACGCGGCAAATAATCGAGCGGGCATTGAGCCTGGGCGTGATTGCTGGCGATTGCGGCGGCAAGGTCTGGCGCGATGTTGAACACCATCGAGCGGGCGTAGGACAGCGGGCGATAGCGTTCCGGGGCGGCGACGGTCGTCGGCTCGGCGGCGAGATCGTGGAGGGCCACGTCGAAGCCGTCAGCCGATCCGATAGCGGCGCCAGCCTTGACCCGAATGCGGGTGGCGATAGCGAGGTGGTCGGGGCCGCCAACCTCTGCGAAGGCGGCCAGACCGCCCGCTTCTTCGATAAGCTTTGGGTCGATTGCATCAAGATCGTCATATGTGATGGCGATCGATTTGCACACGCGGAAACGCACCGTCCATTGATCGGCAACGGCGCGGCCCGCTTCGTCGCGCACTCGGCGTCTTTCGATCGCGGAAATGTCTGCGGTCGCCGGAGCGAGCGCCGTGGTCGCCCGGCGCTCAAGGCCGTTATCGGCGCGCTTCGTGTTGATCCGGATATAAGGCGCCGGCAGCGGCTCGCCGGGCGCTGTCACGCCGCCGAGCGGCGACACCGAGACAACGTCCTCAAGCGGCGCGAACACAGTCGTCAGCGCAGGGCTGGCGGCAGGGCAGGTGCGCATTTCCATGGGAGTCTGGGTCGGCATCGCGTCCGCCAGCCTCTCGGCGATCGGTCCGCGCCCCCGCGGTTCTACGATGGCGATCGCGAGAACCCCGGCGATGGCGAGCGCCGCCCCCAGCCGGGTGTAATATCCCGAACCTGATTTTGTTTCCGGCATATTAGTCCCCAATCCCCCAGGCAAAATCGCGGTCCTGCCGTGGGGTGTCAAGCGCGCCGATGGTCTTGCGATGCGGCTTACGCGGCTGCGTTGTAGACAAATGGACAAATGCTCCGCGATGCGCGAAGTTTTGCCGGGGTGAGGATCAGGAGAACGCCAATGGTCCGCTGGCGAGGCCGTGAAGGCAGTCGCAATGTCGAAGACCGTCGGTCCACCGCCGGCGCCGCGGGCGCTTCGGGCCTTGCTATTCTTGCGCTTCGCTTCGTGCTGAGCCGTTTCGGCATCGGTGGGGTTGTTGTTCTCATCGGGGGTTTTTTCGCCCTGCGCGCCATCGGCGTTGACCCGTTGTCGCTAGTATCAGGCGGCGCGCCGAGCGGACAGCCGCTAGCGGCTGCCGACAAAGAAGCGGGGGATTTCGTCTCGGTCATCCTGAAGGAGACCGAAACGGTGTGGACCCAGTTGTTCCGACAGGCAGGCGGGACATATCCGGAGCCGGCGCTGGTGCTCTTTAGCGGCCGCGTCGATTCAGCCTGCGGCTCAGCCTCTTCGGCGTCCGGACCGTTTTATTGTCCTGGCGACCGCAAGGTTTATCTCGACACCGGCTTCTTCAACGAACTCGCCGAGCGCTTTGGAGCGCCCGGCGATTTCGCGGCGGCTTATGTAATCGCTCATGAGGTTGGACACCACGTGCAGACGGTGACCGGCATTTCAGCGCAAGTGCGCGGGGTACAGGCGCGGTCGAATGAAACCGAGAGCAATGCGCTGCAGGTGAAGATGGAGTTGCAAGCTGATTGTTACGCGGGCTTGTGGGCGCACTATGCCGATCGCACTGCCAATATTCTCGATAAAGACGATATTTCCGAAGCGCTGCGCGCCGCAAGCTCGATCGGCGACGACACGCTCCAGCGAAATGCGGGTCGCCGCGTGACGCCGGAAAGCTTCACTCACGGCTCCGCTGAGCAGCGCCAACGTTGGTTCACGACAGGGTTTCGCGAAGGCGATGTCGGCGCGTGTGATACTTTTGCGGCGGCGCGACTCTAGCTCGAAGCCTCGACGACATCGGTCTAGTCGCGCCAGAACGCAGGCGTCAGCACGACGATGACGGTCAGGAACTCCAGTCTGCCGAGCAGCATGCCGAACGCGAGCAGCCATTTCTCCGGGTTTCCGAAGTTCGCGAAGTTCCCGAGCGGACCGACAATCGGCCCGAGGCCGGGGCCGACATTCGTGACGGCTGCGGCAGAAGCCGAAATCGCCTCCAGCGGCTCATGACCGAGGACGGACAGCGCAACGGCTATGGTTGCAAAGCCGGCGAAATAAACGAAAAAGAAGCTCAGAACCGAGACAAAAACCTCACTGCTCAGCGGCCGGCCATTGTATTTCGCTATAAAAACGCCTCGCGGGTGCGCCAGTCGCTGTGAATATAGCCGGAGCGCGGCCAGAATGACCTGCAGCCGGAATATTTTCATGCCGCAGGAAGTCGACCCCGAACAGCCGCCAATAAACATCAGGCAGAAGAAAACCGCGGTCGCAAAGCCGCCCCAACTACTGTAATCGGCTGTGACAAATCCCGAACCGGTCAGTACAGACACGATGTTGAAATAGGCAAGTCTGAACGCCGTGAAAGCGTCTACGTTAAAGCGCGCATAGACATAAACAAGCATCACTAGCGTCGTCATAACGATAAGACCAATAAAGAACCGCACCTGGCTATCATTGAAAATGCGCCCTGCCTCGCCGCGCAGCAGGGCGACGACATAGAGGCCAAAAGGCAGGCTGGCGAACACCATGAACGTCGCGATGATGATGTCGAGCGGCAGCGAGGAGTCAGCGAGAAAAGCGCCAACCGAGGCGTCTCTCGTCGACATGCCGCCTGTTGCGAGCGTTGTCAGGGCGTGATTGAGCGCGTCGAAACTACCCATCCCCCCGGCGAACAGGAACATGAAACAAATCGCTGTCAGTAGGATGTAGACAAGCGTCAGTGAGAGCGAGAACTGCGCCGCGCTGCCAAGAAATTTTTCCGATGTGTCCCATGCCTCGCTGCGAAATATCTGCATGCCGCCGACCTTCAGCGCAGGCAAAATGGCGAAAGCGGTGATGATAACGCCGACGCCTCCGAACCATTGCAGCATGGATCGCCACAAAAGTAGGCCACGCGGCGCGTCATCGAGGCCGACGATCACTGTGGCGCCCGTGGTTGTGATCGCGGACATCGCCTCAAAAAATGCGTCCGTATACGACAGTTCATAAACGCCTAGACTGAAGGGAACGGCGCCGAAGGCGGTCAGCGCGACCCAGCTCGCTACAGTGACGAGAAATCCCTGTCGGTTGGTGATGGACTCTATGCGTCCCCAGGAGGCGAGCGCCGCGCCGCCGCCGCAGAACGCTGACAAGATCCCCGCTCCTGCAAAAGCGGTCCAGTTTTCCCGGTTAGCGCCGCTGGAGAAGAAAACATCCGTCAGCAGGGGAATGAGCATCGCGACGCCAAGGAACGCCACAAGCGTCCCTGACACCAGTACAACAGGACGCATCTGGCTCATCAGGCTCGTCGCACGGGGTTGGCGTGTTTCGGGTTTGGTGACCCATCCACTTTGGCAGTGGTCCTGAGGCGTACCGGACGGGTCAAAGTTCTGACGCCTTCGGGTGAAGCGGTCGAGGAAATTAAGGCCGCGGCAATCTCAACTGTTCAATCCAGCGTCAATGAACCTGACGGTGTTCATGCGGGCTGTCGAGGGAGAAGGCGGGGATATCGACCTCGAAGGTCTCGCCCGCCGCCGTCTCCATGCCGTAGCGGCCGACCATGATGCCGGACGGCGTACGCAGCGGCGCCCCGGACGTATATTCAAAGCCCTCCCCAGGTCGGATAACCGGTTGTTCGCCGACAACGCCTTCGCCGCGCACTTCCTCGGTCAGGCCGCTGGAATTCGTGATTCGCCAATGCCGCGTGCGCAGGCGGATGATCTCGTCAGAGCCGTTGTCGATGCGAACCTTGTACTGCCACACATAACGATCTTCGTCCGGATCAGACTGGTTCTCGAGGAAGCTTGGCTCGACGCTAACTCTGATCCCGCGGGTAATGCTCTGATACATCCGGTCGCTCCGTCCGCCCTTCACGCGCCTTAAAGTCATCTGCCGGCGGCGCGCCCGCCCATCGATTCTGCGGACATTACTTCGCGACAGGACGGGACGCCAAGCTGGTATTTTTTATCGCGGGCTCGCGCGTGCGGCGAGGTGGAGGATGCGTCAAGCGCTATTGTCGGGCGGTGGAATTTCCCTTGATCGAAAATGGTTGAGGCGCGAAGACCTGTGGTATCGACCCCGCGAGCGGCGATCATCAAAGAGGCGAATGACAGGCGTGCCCGACAAAGCTTCACCCCAAAATGGCGTGCTGGCGGCTCAGCAGATCAGCGCGCTTGCGGAGGCGGGCGCAATCAGGCTGCGCGGGGCGTTGGGGCCGTCGCAATTGCAGCCTGCGAGCCTTGATCTGACGCTCGGGCGGCGCGCCTGGCGCGTACGGGCGTCGTTTCTTCCGTCTCCCGGCGGAACGGTTGAAGAACGCCTCAACGAAGGTCTCGCCATGCAGGCGATCGACTTGGCCGACGGCGCGGTGCTGGAACGCGGTTGCGTATACCTCGTCGAGCTGAACGAACGTCTGGCGCTGCCCGACACAGTGTCGGCCGGCGCCAATCCGAAGAGTTCAACCGGACGCATAGACGTGTTCGTGCGCCTCGTGGTCGATCGCGTTGGCGGACGAGCTGCCGGTTTCGATGAGGCGCCCGCCGGCTACGCCGGCCCGCTTTTCGCCGAGATCAGTCCCCGCACCTTTTCCATCGTCGTGCGCGAAGGGTCGAGCCTGTCACAGATGCGGTTTAAATCGGGCGCCCCGCGCCTCGGCGATGCTGAGCTTGCGCGCCTCCATTCGGCCGGGCCATTAATCGACGGCGAAGCCGATATCGACGGCGGGTTGGGCGTACGCGTCGATCTAACGGGGTGCGGCGCTGGGCCGATCGGTTGGCGCGCGCGCCGGCATGCGAGTCTGATCGACGTCGACAAAGTGGGCGCGCTCGACCCGGATGATTTCTTTGAACGCATCGAGGTCCCGCGGCGCGGGTTCATCATTCTCGACCCGGATGAATTTTATATTCTCGCTTCCTGCGAAGCGCTGCGCATCCCACCGGATTATGCTGCGGAAATGACGCCGATCAATCCGGGCCTTGGCGAGTTCCGGGTCCACTATGCCGGATTTTTCGACCCAGGCTTCGGTTGCGGAGAGAACGGCGCTGTCAACGGCAGCCGCGCTGTTCTTGAGGTGCGTAGTCACGATGCGCCCTTCGTGCTGGAGCACGCGCAGCTGGTTGGACGGCTTGTCTTCGAGCGTATGGCGCAGCGCCCTGACCGGCTTTACGGTGATCATCTGCACTCGCACTATCAGGGGCAGGCGCTGTGCCTGTCGAAACACTTTACGCGTTGAGTTGAGAGTGTCTCTCGTGTTTTCATTACTTCGTATCCGCAGGCTAAACGCCGCCATGATCGCAAGCGTCGCATCGATAGGGGCAGCGTCTGAGTTCGCTCAGGTTCCCGAGCCGCCGATCGAGCGCGCGTCGCCCGGAAGCGAACGCAACAAACCTGACCCGAGGCTGAAATGCGTATGCTCCGCGCAAAGTGAAACCATTTCGTTTTCAGGGATCGCGATCGATGCGGAGTTTTCCGCGAGCCCTGACGGACGGTCGATCGTCGGGGCGCAGACGACGATTTTCGAAGTTACGCGTTCGCCGGCCCACTCACGCGGCGCGCGGTTGAAGGTCGCGCATCCGACGTTGCCGGCGCCGTGCGGCGTCAGCTTCAACTATGGGGCGCGCTATGACGTCGTGGCGCGAACCTCCGGCGATGCGCTGGAAACGGACTATTGCCTCATTCCGCAACCCGCGCCGGAAGTGCCGTAGTGGCCATGTCGGGGACGAGAGGCTTCGCCAAGGCGAGCAATTTTAGCCGCGGTTCTCGAACGCGACCGACAGATTGTTTGCGGGCATTGCTTGCGTCGCGACAAGAATAAGGCCGGCGGTCTTCGCCAATGGCGCAATCTCAAGATCAAGATCGCGCACGCCCCAGTCGGCGTTGCGCGATTTCAGCGAAGCGTCGAATTCCGCATTTGAAGGGGCCGTGTGCGCGCCGTTCCGCGCAAAAGGGCCATAGAGGAAGAGCCGCCCGCCATTTCTCAAGACGCGCCCCGCGCCACTGAGTAATCCCATCGCCGCCTTGATCGGGGCGATGTGGATCATGTTCATCGAGACAACGCCGCTAAGGGGCGCATGGATTGTCAGGCGATTTGGCCAGTCGGCTGATGCAGCGTCGAGATCGTGCGGCGGTGCGACATTTTTGAGGTGCAGCGCCGCCGTCCATGCCGCAATTGAGCGGCGAGCGGATGCGTCCGGATCTCCCGGCAGCCAGAAGGTATCAGGTAGCGCAGATGCGAGCCGCGTTGCGTGCTCGCCGGTGCCCGATCCGAATTCAAGCATCACGCCTTTATGCGGCATCATTGCGGTGAACGCGGCGATAATGGGGTCGATATTGCGCGCAACGGATGGTGAGGCGAGTCTGCCATCATCGGCGGTATCTCGCGTCTCCAGAGCCGTTGGAAGGGCTGCCCCTTCCTCGTCGTCCGGGTTCAATCGGGCCTGCCGATGGGCGCGCCCCAGACGGCGTCGTCTTCATACGACGTATTCTGGTCGCCTTTCGCCGGTTCGGGACGTCCATTGCCGCCAGTGGTAACCGGCGCGTCATATGGCGATCGCGCGGGGGCGACCGCAGGGGCGAGGGAAACAGGCTCGTCCTTGTTCGCGAGACGCCAGACCGAATTGAGTAGCGATGTCGAGCCAGGGTTATAAGCGTCGGCCTTATAGATAATTTCGGCCGGCGAAACGTCTTTGTTGTAGTACGCGCGGTTCAGATCGCGCCGCGTTTTCAGGATCGCCCCTTCAAGGCTGAGGCCGCCGTAAAGCCCGCGCGAGCGCGAGAAGGCGAGAATGTCTGTGGTCTGCGCTTTTGCGCCGGCGCCAATGGGTCCGGCGGCGATCGAGGCGTCCGCCCCGAGTTTCGCTGACGTCGACAGAAGCTGCTCCATACCGCGGTTCGTCATCACAAGGAGGATAATCTCTGACGCTTCGCCGCCCGCCTGCAGGCCAAACGAGGCCGCGCCAATGGTCAGGAACGTCGGCTGCGACCAAGAGCCGTCGCTTTGCCGCGCGATCATCAGGCCGTCGCCCGCCGCCCCGCCGAAGATGAAGCCGGCGCGGATGGAGCGCGGAATGATCACCATCGCCTTGGCGTCATTGGCGAGGTTCCACAGGGGCTCGAACGCCGAGTCGGTTGAGAAATAGGCCGCCGTGTTCGACGCACGCTCAACGAGGCGCTCTGCGCGCTCGCCCTTGGCGGCGGCGGGCGCGATGACGGCCGCAGCGAAACAGAGGGCGAGCCCGATCCGCGCAGCAATCCGGCGCAGCGCGCTGGCTAAGGGATGAGACCCTGAAATGGCGTTTGTCGACATGGCAACCTCCTGACGTCTTGGGTAGTTAAAGCGCAATCCCGAATAGCCATGCGCCGATTTCGCTGAGGAACGCGCGATAAACAAAAGTCTCATCTGCGAGTTCCCACCTCGTTGGCGAAAGCGGCATCGTTTTGGCCCCGTAACTCTGGCGAATATCTCGACCCTTTACTGCGCTGATTTGCGCCCGCCGCAAACCATCGACGCGGACAAACCGGCGCGAGCGACTTAGGTGTTCTGCCCCGGCATTGCGACCGTCTCGCGGCGAAATCTAGCCTGCTCGCGGAAACATCATTGATTTGCGGAAAGGTTCGTCGCTGGCGCCGCTTGACGAACGGGGCCTCGAACAGGCACCAACGAGGTATGCGGGCGTGATGTAGTGGTAGCCTGGAACCTTCCCAAGGTTTTCGTGCGGGTTCGATTCCCGCCGCCCGCTCCAGTGACTTCAAGGCTCCGCTGCGCCTACTGCCCGTCAACCGGCGCGGCGAGCTCTTCCGCAGGCGCGACGACCTCAGGTTCTGCCTCGTCTGGCGCTTCGACGACTGGCGCGGCGGGGGCCGGAAGCGGTTGCGGGTTGTCTGACAGCGAAGCGAGATAAACAAGGATTTCAGCCCGGTGGTCAGCTCTTGGGAAGCGCTGCACCATGGCGGTTCCTGGCACATATTCCTGAGAATTCTTGATGTAGGCGTCGAGGCGGTCGAGGCTCCAGTTGCCGCCCGCCGCTTTAAGCGCGCCGGAATAGGCAAACCCGGGGTGCCCGGCCACAGGCCGTCCGACAACATTCCAAAGATTAGGCCCTGCGCCGTTGGCGCCGCCATCATTGAACGTATGGCATGATTTGCACAGCGCCGCGCGCTTCTCGCCGCCGGCCGGCGTCGCCGCCGCGAGCAGGGTCGGCAGGTCTACGGGGGCGGCGGCATCTGCGCCCGCCTCTGCAGCAACGGTCTGGATTTCAATCGGATAGGCGAGTTTCAGTTCCCCGTGTCCGCCATGCCCGCCGCCCATGAAGATCCCGACAATCTGCGGGATGCCGAAAACCATCAGCGCGGCGGTCAGCAGCGCGGCAGCGAGCTTGTTACCAAAAAGCGGGTCTTTATTCATCGGTCGACCTCGACGGAGATAGCTGGGGGATAAGGATCAACTTGGCTTGCGGCGGGTCTTAAGGGCCTTCCCCCGACCGCGCAATCTGTAGTCTCGCGGCCTATGCGCGCGTTCAGTAAGAGCCCGCAATAGCTGGGCGCGGCGCCAGCTGGCGGTTGTCATCGCTTCGCTTTCGCGGCACAGCGGAGGCGGGTCAATCAGGAACGTCGTTAATGAACGCTCGCGCCGCCGCGCCGCCGCGCATCGCTTTTCAGGGCGAGCCTGGCGCCTATTCCGAAATTGCCTGCGCGCGATTTGCGCCGGGCTTTGAGCCGCTCGCGCGTCCCACCTTCGAAGCGGCACTCGCTTCCGTGCAGGATGGGCAGGCCGCGCGCGCCATGCTGCCCATCGAGAATTCGCTCGCCGGCCGCGTCGCCGATATCCACCATCTCTTGCCGCAGACGAACCTGCAGATCATCGGTGAATATTTCCTCCCGATAGAACACCAGTTGCTCGGCGCGCCGGGGGCGAGGCTTGCCGACATCCGGGTGGTGCGCAGCCATGCGATGGCGCTTGGGCAATGCCGGGGCGTCATCGCCGAGCTTGGCCTGCGCGCCGAGATGGCCGGCGACACGGCGGGCGCGGCGCGTGCGCTCGCGGAAACCGGCCGGCATGAAGAGGCCGTGATTGCGTCCGTGCGGGCGGCCGAGCTCTACGGGCTCGATATCCTGCGCGCTAATGTCGAAGATGCAGGGCACAACACGACGCGGTTCCTCGAAATGGCGCTGGAGCCCGCGGATCCCGATCCGGCTGACGGACCGGTTGTCACAAGTTTTGTGTTCCAGGTGCGCAATATTCCTGCGGCGCTCTACAAGGCGCTCGGCGGTTTCGCCACCAACGGCGTCAACATGACCAAGCTTGAAAGCTATCAGCTCGACGGCAGTTTTAGCGCGACGATGTTCTATGCCGACATAGAAGGTCATCCGCAGCACGATAATGTGCGGCTTGCGCTCGAAGAGCTGAGCTTTTTTTCGACGTCGCTGAAAATCCTTGGCGTCTATCCGTCGGCGCGCTCGCGGCAGAAGAGGTAGCTCTACGCGAGCCCTCTCAACCCGCCGCACCGGACGCCCACCGTTCGATGAGCTGGCGCGCAATGGTGAATCGCGGCGGCAGGCGCAGATCCTCGCGCGCCGCGCCCCCCAGCAGAGAGTTGATCTCAGCCCGCGGCACCCACTTTGCGTCAATGATTTCTTTTTGGTCGAGGATGAGCGTGCGCGATGCTGCTTGCGCGATGAACCCCATCATCATGGACGACGGGAACGGCCAAGGTTGGGAGAACTGGTAGCGCACGTCGAAAAGCTCAACGCCGGCCTCTTCCTTCAGTTCGCGTACTGCGCATTCCTCCGGCGTCTCGCACGCTTCGACATAGCCGGCGAGCGCGGAGAAAAAAGGCGCCGGGAAATGCGGGGCCCGGCCGAGCAGGCACGCGTCGTCATGGATTGCGAGCACAATCGCTACAGGGTCCGAGCGAGGAAAATGCTCCGTCGCGCAGTCGCTGCAGCGGCGCTTGGCCCCGCCGTCCGCCGATGCGGTCGGCTCGCCGCATGCTGCGCAAAACCGGTGGCGCCGATGCCAGTCGAGCAGCCAGCGCGCCTGGCCAAGAATGGCGAGTTCTTCCGGTCCGAGCGCGCCGGCCATCTCGCGCAATGACGTATACCGACCGATCTCCGCAAACGGCGCCGCCTCTGCAATCGCGCCGCCTGCGTCGATAGCGAAGTGCGCGGCGCCGCTACGCTCCGGGTCGCGTCCGAGAAAGACGATTTCCGCGCCGGGCGAGAAGGCGCTGCGCGCCGCGGCCGACAACCACCCTGCGCGGCCGTCGACGATCAGCGGATCGCCGCGCCAGAAAGGAATAATTACCGCTGAAGCGTCGGCGATCATCCGCGCGACAAATTCGGGGTCCGTGCGCGCCTCGCTGGCGCGGTCCAGCGGATTGCCGGCGAACGCATTCGGATTCCACAAACGCAGGCGGGGCGGCGGGGAGGGACGATCCATCGGAGCAGGTCAATCATTATTGCGGCGGTCATAGTTTCTACCGCGCGCCTGCAAAATTGACAGTGCTCCGCACGTCAGCTTTGGCTTTGCGCCGACTTCGCCTTAAGCCGGCATACTCGCGGCATCTGGCTGCGAGATATATGGCGCGAGCAGCCGCCCTACGTCGACGCGCGCCTTTAATCGCGTCGCCAACAGATAGGAACCGCCGATCTTGCGATGCAGGAAGATCGTCACGGGCGGCGGAATGTGCACGAAGCCGCCGCCCCGCAGCGCCAAGGCCTTGTCGCGCATTCGAACCGCTAAATCGCTTGCGCCGAAATCATAGGGCCCGTCATGACGCATCGGCTCCATCGCCATCGAAAACACTTCCCGCATCAAGGTTTCGTGCTGGGGCGGGATAGCGTCGCTGGCGAGGCCCATGCCGATGACCGCGCGGCGAACGCCCTCCCAATCGCCAGAGACGCCAGCCCCAAGCAGCGCTCGATAGCCGTCGGAAAGCGCCGGAGCGATGTCTTGCGTCGCGCCGAAATCGAACAGAACGAGGCGGCCGGTCTCCGGTTCAATCCGAAAGTTGGCGAAGTTCGGGTCGGTCTGCATGAAGCGGAACTCGAAGAGCTCGCGCAGGACAAGCTCCATCAATAGGCCGACGATCCGGTCGCGCGCTGCTTGCGGCGCTTCGGCGAGCGACTCCAGCGGCTCGCCTTTTACGTAAGACATGGCGAGCACATTCGCTGTCGTTAGGTCGGCGTGCAGTTCGGGCAGGACGAAGTCGTCCGAGCCCGCCAGCAGTTTTCGGAACCTTGCGAGGTTCGCCCCTTCGCGCTCGTAATCTGCCTCATAGCGGAGCTGGGTCTTGGCTTCTCCCAGCAGCGGGGAGATATCGACGCCTTCAGGAATTAGCCCGGACATTTTCAGCAGCGTCGATACATTGTCGACGTCGCTGTCGATGCTGCGGCGGACGCCAGGGTATTGGATCTTGATCGCAAGGTCGCGGCCGTCTTTTGTGCGTGCGCGGTGCACCTGTCCTATCGAGGCGGCAGCGAGCGGACGGACGTCAAAACGCTCGAATTTTTGAAGCCACGAACGGCCCCAGTTTTCGTTTAGGACGGTTTTCAACTGGGCGGGCGGCATCGAGTGGGCGGAGGAACGCAGCCGCGCGAGGATGTCGGCAAGCTCCGGCGGTATCAGATCGCCGCCATCCATTGACAAAAGCTGTCCGAGCTTCATCGCCGCGCCGCGCAGGCGCGAGAGCTGATCGGCGACGCGCGCAGCGTTGCCTGGCGTCAGCAACAGATCGTTAAGCGCTGGCCGCTCTCCCCGGGCGATCCGTTTCGCGCCGTCGACAAGCATATTCCCGGCAATGCCCGCGCCGAGGCTGCCGAAGCGCGCCAGCCGCGAAAGCCGCTGGCTTGGCACGGCGAGGCCTTCGCTGGGACCAAAGTTATCCGGGCCAAAGTCAGCAGGACCGGAGGCGGCGTCGCCCATGCTTTTCGGCGTTTCGTCTGTCTCAGCCGCCATAACTCGCAACGCCCCTTCCAACGGCACCGTCGCAATATGGCGACAAACGAAAATCTTTCCCTCAGGACAAATGGAAGCGACGCGGCCAGGCTTGTGGCGCTAGGCCGCGTGGAGCTTGTGGCGCTAGGCCGCGTGGAGAAAGGCGTGGTTGCGCAGCCGCGCATCAACGATACATGCTGCATGAAATATCAATACCGGAAGCGGCTTACGCCGACTTCGCCGAAGGCCTTTTTGCGTTAGCCTGACAGCAGTATCAGCTTGCCGCTGGGCGCTAGCGTGCGAGGACCATGACGCGCGACAAGGAATTCGAGACCCGGCCATGCAAAGCAAAGCCAACAAACCTGTTCAGGTCGGAGGCGCGTGGCGTCTCTTGCTTCGAGACCTGGGCCTTGACGAGCTCTCAATCCTGCGTCGCGCGGGCTTGCCGTCGACGCTCTTCCAGGGCGACGGATCGCGCATCTCGCTGGACCAATTGTATTCGCTGTCGGATGTGGTCGAGGCTGAGGCCAATGACCCGACCATCGCCTTGCGGATGGGAAGCGTTGTCTCGGTTGAACTCTTCGACCCGGTCCTGTTTGCGGCGCTCTGCTCCCCTGAGCTGAACACGGCCGCACGCCGGATCGGCCAGTTCAAGCGCCTGGTGGGGCCGTTCACGCTCGATGTCGACGTTGGCCGCAATGAGACCACGGTCCGCTATCGGTGCACCCATCGACCCAACATCCCGGGGATGCTCGGGCTCACCGAGCTGGTCTTCCAGGTGGCTTTCGCGCGTCGAGCAACCCGCCATCACATCATCCCCCGGCGAGTTATCGCTCCTAGTCTTCCGTCGCCCCTGAAGCCGTTCACGCAGTTTTTCGGCTGCGAGGTGACAATGGGCGACGCATTCACCGTTGTGTTCGACGCGGCAGACGCCACACGGCCATTTCTCACCCGGAATGCAAGCATGTTGGAGGCCTTCGAACCCGCACTTCGCCGAAGACTGGCCGAGGCAGATGAGAACGGCTCATTCGTCGATCAGGTTGAGGCCGCTCTCCTTGAGCTACTGCCCAGCGGGCGCACCCAGATGAAAATCGTTGCAAGCGATTTTGGCATGAGCAATCGCACGCTGCAGCGGCGGCTCGTCGCGGAGAATACCACCTGGCTCCACGTCCTCGACGAGACCCGGCGGCGGTTGGCCATGCATTACATAGATACAACACGCCTGAGCCTCGCGGAGGTCAGTTTTCTTCTTGGCTACTCTGATCCCAATTCACTGTTCAAAGCTTTCCAACGGTGGACCGGGACCACACCGGAGCGCTGGCGGCTTCGAGCTCGCGGCAAGGTTTGAGGTGCGTCGCTGTTCGCGATTTCCGCCGGGATGTCGTCTTGGATAAGTTGGTTGTCGCGTCATGCGAGTGGCAGACGGTTCGTAATAGCGTAGGGTCTTGCCGAATCGAACGCTTCGAGCGGTTTGCCTGCCTAAGAAAAGTGGCTGGCTTCGTTCAGGCCAAAACGCCGTCGCTAATCAATGTTGTGGTCTGGTCGCCGCATCCGCCCACGCCACTTCGCCACGCCGGATCCCGGCTCGGCCCTCTTTCCACTACGTCGATGATAAGGAGTCACCGTGTCTGGCAACAGTCCTGTTCACAAGAAAATCGCCTTCATAACCGGTGCTTCCACCGGCATCGGGCACGCCTCCGCCAAAATGCTGCTGGCTAATGGATTCAAAGTATACGCGACGGCAAGGAGAAAGCATTTGATGGCGGATCTCGAGGCTTTGGGAGCCGTGGTCATGCCTTGCGACGTTACATCCGACGAGGACGTTGAAGGGGTTGTAAAAAAAATCATCGAGGATGACGGTCGGGTCGATGTCCTTTTTGCAAATTCGGGATTTTGTCTTCTTGGTCCTGTAGAGTTGCAGGATATCGAAGATGTCCGTTATCAATTCGACGTAAATGTTCTCGGCAATGCGCGATCTTTCACTGCCGTACTGCCCCACATGAGAAAACAAAGATCGGGCCGAATAATAATCACCTCTTCTGCTGCGGGACATGTCGGTTCTCCGGGCATGGCGTGGTACCCGGCGACAAAGCACGCCCAACAGGGCGTGGCAGACGGCTTGAGGATGGAAGTCAAGGAGTTCGGAGTTAAGGTATCATTGATCGAGCCCGGCTATATCAACTCGGATATCGCTAACGCCAGCCTTCCCTACCTCGACAAATGCGAACGCAATCCCGACTCTGGCCCGTACAGAAATCAGATCAAAAACTTCAGAAAAAAATGGAGTAGAGGAATCCATAGGGGAGCTGATCCCGACAAGATTGCTAGGGCTGTATTGCATGCGGCGCAAAGCCGTAATCCCCGTAGGAGATATACACCGACCGCAGATGCAAGACTGGCCAAGTCATTAAAACGCTGGTTCGGTTATGGTCTTATAGATATCGCATTGCCAGGGCAGACAATTCGGTAAACTTCAATATATTGCTGTTGAAAATTATTATATAAATCGAATAAGCGGCAACAGATTTAACGCAACAGTACAGTCGAAAACGGCTTATGGTCAGGCCTCATAGACAGAGGAACACCGTGGCAGCGAGAGCTAATAGCGACGCGGCCGGGCTTGCATCGCTAAGGCCGCCAGAAAATGGGTGGAAAGGGGCGATCTTGCGCTCGGCGTTTTCTATCGGCATATCTCGCGTCGGAAGGCTGGCGGACGGTTCCCTCGCCAACCCGGTCAGGTCCGGAAGGAAGCAGCCGTAACGAGTTTCGATCCGGGTCGTTTCAGCCTTCCACCCTTTACAGTCCTGCTTGCGTTGGGCTGTCGGCCGAGGCGGCATGGCTGAACCCCCACCAAGCGAAGCGCGCCCCTATCATCATGGCGATCTGCGCGCGGCGCTGATTGCGCTCGCTACCGTTCATATCTCCCGCGAAGGCGTCGAAACTTTGAGCGTGCGCGGCCTTGCGAAAGCAGCGGGCGTAGCCCATCGGGCTGCTTATCAGCATTTCCCCGACAAGGACGCGCTTATCGCCGCCGCGCTTGCCGGGGGGTATAGCCGTCTCGATAAGCGGATCACGGCCGCGCTCGGCGAGGCTGGAGCATCCAACGCGCCGTTCGAGCGTCTGGCGTGCGCAGGTCGCGCTTATGTCGCCTTCGCCTTTGACGAACCGAACGTATTTCTCGCCATGACCGGTCCTCGCATCAACCAAACGGGGCGACACGCTGAACTGGAAACAGCGATCGCGTCGGTCTGGCGTCATGTTGGCGGACCAATTGCTGATGCGGCGGCGGCGGGGGACCTTGCCGCGTCAAGCCGGACACTCGGAGCCGCGGTATTCTGGGGAGGTCTTCAAGGAGTCGTCGGACAGGCGGTCATTGGCCGGCTTAAACTAGCGCCCGCAGATCGAGCCAGTTTTTTCGATTCAGCGATTGACCGGCTGATCGCCGGGCTAAGAATTGCTGAGCCGTTGGGTTGACGCGCCTCCTTCACTATGTATCCAGTGGATACATAGTGAAGGAGGCGCGCATGATCGGCTCACGGCTCGCAGCCCGGATCGACACGATCGGGGCAAAGAAAAAGATCGCACGCATAGACGCCGGTTGGCCGTCGTCTTCCCGACCGGATCTCAAATTTTTTGAGACGCGAAAAGCGCGCTATCGCTTCCGCGAGCGAGGCGCGGGGCCGACCATCGTCTTCAGCGTTGATCCGCCGATCCTTCTGGAAAGCTACGACGCTCTGATTGACCTTTTCGCCGAACGATATCGGGTCATCGCCTTTGAGCTTCCCGCGATGGGGTTTTCGGTTGGGAAGAACGCATACGGTTTCGGCTTTGAGGAAAGCGCCGAAGACCTCGCCGTTTTTCTTGATAGCATCGCTGGGCCAGCCTCCATCCTTGCCTTTTCCTGTGCCTCTGGGCTTGCCGCGGTCGAAATAGCGCGAACCCGGCCGGAACTCGTGGCAGCGTTGGTGCTGTTCCAAACAACTGACTGGCAAGGCTTCCAGAACTGGCGCACGGCGCGCGATCCAAAACGCATACTCGCCAAACCGTTCATCGGTCAGATCGCGATGCAGCGGCTTGCCCGCACACGCGCGCCGGCGTGGTTTGCGCTTTCCGTTGGCGTCGAGAACCAGCGCGACAGGCTCTGCCGATGCGCCGAAGCCGGACTAAAGGACGGCGCCGGTTGGGCGCTCGCCAGCGCCTATCAGCGCTATCTCGGGCCGCGATCCGCGCCGCTCCCGCCAGCTCCGCAGCCAACGCTCGTCATCTGGGGGGACGCCGATCGTTCGCACGGACAGGACGCGGCCGAGCGCGCGCGAAATCTGTCGACGCACGGCGCGCGGGTCGTGCGCTTGAGCGGGGTTGGACATTTTCCAGAACTCGAATCCACCGAAGCGGTTTTCGATCTTGTAAATGAATTTGTAGATGAGGCGGCTGAGAGATTTTGAGAGACTGATGGCCACGCTTGGCAGGGCTGGCGCCGGCCGTCATAGCGCGTGCATAATCAACCGATGGAAACCGCCCAGACCGGCAATCTCTTCGACAGCCCTGCGCCGCAGTCTGCGCCATATCAGGTGCTGGCGCGCAAATACCGGCCGCAAGATTTCACCGGCCTCATCGGTCAGGACGCGATGGTGCGCACATTGCGCAATGCGTTTGCGACCGGGCGCATCGCCCA
>CAZSBU010000029.1:0-1811 GCA_964605055.1 uncultured Caulobacterales bacterium
CACAATGCGAGCGGTTCTGATGAATTTCCGCAATCCGCATGAGGTGGAGCAACTTCTCGATAGACAGTTGCACGGCCTGCGCCGCGAACGCCTGCACGTGGCGCATGCATTGCAGAAAATGGCTGATGGCTTGCCCGCTCTCGGCATCGTCGCCGCCGTACTTGGCGTCATCAAGACGATGGCGTCGATCGACAAACCCCCGGAAATACTCGGGCAGATGATTGGCGGCGCACTGGTTGGAACGTTTCTCGGCGTTTTCCTCGCCTACTGCCTCGTCGGTCCGCTCGCCGAACGAATCGCGTCGGCGCAAACACAGGATCATCGCTTCTACGCGTTGATTTGCGAAACGCTGATTGCAAGCCTGCAAGCCCATTCACCGCAGATGTGCATCGAGGTTGCTCGCCGCAATATCCCAAGATCGGAGCGTCCTTCGTTCGGCGAGATCGAGGCTGCCCTAAGAACTCTGAAGCGCGAAGGAGCACGGGTTTGACAATCGTCTGCATTCAAGAGGCATTTCTCCATGAGTAATCCGGCATACATCGCGCTGTCGCGCCAAACGGCTCTTGTTCGGGAACTGACCGGCCTTGCAAACAATGTCGCCAACGCTACGACCAACGGGTTTCGCGGCGAAGGCGCTGTCTTCTCTGAATACATGATGCGCGCGGGCGCCGGCGGCGATGGCATATCGATGTCGCGGCTCGGCGGACAATATCTCGATATGCAGCAGGGTGACCTTGTGAGAACCGAGGCGCCGCTCGACTTCGCCATTTCCGGCGAGGGGTATTTCGTCGTTGAAACGCCAGCAGGACAGCGCCTGACGCGCGCCGGGTCGTTTTCCGTCAGCCCGGACGGCGTTCTTCAGACTACCAACGGTTACCGCGTAGCTGGCGACGGCGGCGCGCCGATCGCCATTCCAGCGGACGCCAGCAACATCGTCGTCGCGCCCGACGGGGCCCTATCCGCAAATGGGCGCCAACTCGGCAGACTCTGGATCGTCAGCAGCGATCCAACGCTGATGGCGCGAGAAGGCGACGCCATGCTCAGGCCAGAGGCCCCATTGGAGACGATGCAGGCGCCATCGGTGCGGCAGGGATACCTCGAGTCGTCGAATGTTGAGCCTGTTCGCGCCATCAGTCGTCTGATCGAAGTTCAACGCGCGTTTGAATTCGGACAGGAAATTCTCAGCGCGGAGGATCAGCGCATCCGGAAGTCGATCGAAACGATAGGACGCGGGCGCTGATCCCGCCGCTAACAAAGGAGACCGCATATGCAAGCTCTTCGCATCGCCGCTTCAGGCATGGACGCGCAGCAAACGCGCGTTGAAGTAATCTCGAACAACATCGCAAATATGAGCACGACCGCTTACGCGGCGCGGCGGGCCGAATTCGTTGATCTCCACTACCAGCAGGTGCGCCCTGCCGGTTCTATCACTTCGTCAACCGGGCTTATCGCGCCGGCGGGCGTGCAGATGGGCCTCGGTGCCAGGGCCTCAACGATCGCCGTGCAACTATCGCAAGGCGCCCTGCGCGCCACCGGAGGGGATCTCGATATTGCAATCGAGGGGCGGGGCTTTCTCGAAGTCGAGCTACCTTCCGGCGAGGCGGCGTTCACGCGCGACGGCGCGATGAAGCAAACCGGCGAGGGTCGGATTGTCACTTCGGAAGGCTACCCACTAGCGGGAGACTTTACCGTTCCGAACGATGCGCGTCGCGTCACCATCAACGCCGCCGGCGAGATATTCGCCTACTTCGACGATGCGACGGGCGGTCAGCAGATCGGCTCGATTACGCTTGCGCTTTTTGCAAATGACA
>CAZSBU010000029.1:1821-14483 GCA_964605055.1 uncultured Caulobacterales bacterium
GCGCTCGGCGGCAATCTCTTTCGAGAAACGGAAGCCTCCGGGGCGCCCTTAATTGGCGAGCCAGGCATCGAAGGGCGCGGCGCATTGCGTCAAGGCTACCTTGAGGACAGCTCGGTCGATGTCGTTCAGCAAATCGCCGAATTGATAGAGGCGCAGCGCGGCTATGAGCTGAACTCAAAAGTCGTAACCGCCGCCGATCAAATGCTTGCCGCAGCAACCCAGATACGCTGAGAGGCGATGCGATGATCATGAGTCTGATTTTCCTCGGCGCGATTGCGGTCGTTCCGGCTATGGAACCGAACGAGCAGCCAACCTTACCGGCCGCCACGGTGAGAGCCGCCCCTCCGACAGTCGCGCGCAATTCCCTTGTGATGATGGAATACCGGCGCGGCGGATTGGCGATCACGGCCGCCGGCCGCGCTCTTGGCGCCGGTAACGAGGGAGCGGTCATCCGCGTCATGAATCTCGACACCCGGACGACTGTATTCGGCACCATCGTAGCGTCAGGCAGGGTGAGAATAGAATGAACAGGGTTATCGCTATCGTTGCCGCTTCCTTGCTGGCCAATGCATGCGCCATGGCGCCAGTGTCCCGATGGACGGACGGCCCTTCGCTCAGCCCGCCGGGAGCCCCGAATCGGCCCATGCTCGCAGCAAGCTTGGCATACGAGACAAGCGCGTCTACGGCGTCTGAAAGTGAGCTGACCGGAACAGCCTCGCTATGGCGATCTAGTCCTGAGGCGCTTTTCGGGGACAGGCGCGCGCGCGCGGCCGGCGATCTTGTAACGGTCGTCATCGAGATCAACGACCAGGCGCAAATCCGTAATCGAACAGATTTACGCCGCGAAGCGGAAGAGAACCTAGCCATTCCAGCTCTTCTCGGCGTGAACGCGCTGGCGGCGCGCGCGCTTCCCGGAGGAGCAGGACTAGATCCGGCCGTGGAAGCGTCATCGGAATCGCGCACCCGTGGAGATGGGCTCATTCAACGATCAGAGCGAATTGCGTTGAGAGTAGCAGCAACCGTTGTTGACGTGCTGCCAAATGGCCATCTCGTCATTGCGGGAAGCCAGGAGATCCGCGTAAACTAGGAATTGCGGGACCTTCAGGTCGCGGGCGTCATCAGGCCGGAAGATATTCTGCGTACAAACGTGATTGCCTATGACAAGGTTGCTGAAGCGCGCATATCCTATGGAGGTCGCGGGCCGCTGACCGCTACCCAACGCACGCGATATGGTCAGAAGATCATTAACGTCGTATCGCCATTCTGATTATGAAAATCCCCTTCATTTCCCTTGTCTTCGTCGTTGGCGCTGCCGTTGGAGGCGGAGCCGGTTGGTTCGCGCATAGCGCACTCAAACCAGAGGCAACGGTCCCATCGCCCGAAAGGGGAGAGACAACGAAGACCGACGAAACGGCGCTGGTCAGGTTCTCGCGTCAGTTCGTCGTACCATTGACCGACAATGGTCGGCATCGTGGACTTGTGGCGCTTGATCTTTTCATTGAAGTGCGTGCGAGCGCCAGCGAAACCGCCTATGATATGGAAGTTCAGCTACGCGACGCCTTTTTGACGGTATTGCTGGGACATTCCGAGCGCGGAGAGTTATTAACGCTCGGCGCATCGCCCGCAACGCTAGAAAAAGTCCGCGCGAGCCTCTTGGCGGCGGCGCAATCACTGCTCGGAGAAAACGCCCGCGCCATCTTGATAACGGACGTTGTGGTTCAATCGCGATAAAAACGCTACCCAAAGGCCCCATAGAAATGGGAAATGCCGACGGTGATGTCCTTCAGGATAACGTCAATCCCAAGTAGCGGTCGTGCGAACCGCTTCTCGATTTCAGGATATCCAGCAACATCGTCTGCAGGATCCGCGCTTTCAATCAAACCGCTGAGTTCTGAAGCGCCCTGCCCTGCGGTTGGGAAAATCTCGACAATGGTCCCCGCAGTCTCGGTCAGATTCAGTGACAGAGCCAGATCTATGAGACTCTCTTGCGTCACGTCGTGTCGTGGCGAAAAGGCAGGCAGCGATGCGACCAACGTGAACGCATGCATGATGAGCGCGATACGCGCTGCGTGCAGGATATAAAGATCTGCGCTAAATCGATCTGACCCCACTCCCGGCGGTGCGTAGACCGCCGTATCGAACTTCCGTCTATCAACAGAAAGGAGATTCGTCAGACGCGATAGAGATACGTCAATACCTCGGACGTCGAGTCGATCGGCTATAGTAGAATAAACCATCGCTTGTCGCACACTCGCTGAATGCCGGGCGCGGACCGTCCACAAGCTCGGATCGTATAAGCCCGCATACGAACGCAGGATCGAGAGACTGGTCAAGTCTCGCGCCGCATGCGCCAAGCGGACCACTTGCTGAATCCGTGGCGAAGCTGCCGCCCAACTGGCAAAGCGATCGGGCTCCCGCGCAGCGGCGAACCCCATTCCGCCAAAGACATTCGCCGGAGCTGCAAGTTGCTGAAGAATGGCGTTGTGTGGGATCGCGCGCAGCGCCCGCGCGCCGTCGCCCTTCGATGCGCCGCTTTGCCGACGCGTTTTGCGGCTGCCTGTAACTGGAAGGAAACTTGGGGCGAAGGCCGATAAGGCTGTTTGGTAGTGCGGCGTTTCGAACAGATGCTCCTGCCACGACTTGATCGCGCGATAGACATCCCAGGAAAAATTTATATCGCCATAGTAGGCGTCATTGGGATTGCGCACGGGCGGGGTCATTGCCCATTGGAAAATCGACCCAATGGTAGAGCCGGCTAATTTCAGATCGTCGAAATGTATATACCCGTCTCCACCCTGAAAACTCACCTCGCAATTCAGAGGAATGTTCTCATGTGCAAAACGTGCGCGAGCCCAGGGGGTCATCAGATAGTCAAGGCGCTCAGATAGCCCGCCGATATATCCTCCGCGTCCCAATGACTCTCCATGCGTATTGAAAATGACGACTTCAACGTTTGTCAGACCCTTTCGGGCGAGCGACCGGGCGGTCAAAATCTGCAGCCGCTCGATCGCCAGATTGGCGGCGATCTGGCCCATGAAGCGCCCCGAATCAGAGAAGCCAAGCTGGATTGCGAGACGCCCGCGACCTTTGATGTAGGCGAGGAACTCGGGCTCTTCGAGCAAGCGTTCGATCAACCGACCGCCGCGCTCGATTGCTTCCGGCGTCTCAAACAATGGCGAGATATCAATATGGGTATCGACGCCATATAGACGAGCCAGATAGATCGCCCCCATAACGGTCGCTGGCGCTTCGCACTCCGCAATGAGAAAGCGGATTGGGGCGTCGGCGTCGATATGCTTTATGATTTGTGCACAAAGCATAAACTGCCGGCGCGCAGTCGTCTTTTCGGCAAACAACGAGCCGAAATTGACATTACGCGAGTGGGCGACCGCTGCGAGCGCAGCCGCAGAATCAAGCGTTGTTCGGTCAAGAACCTCGCGACCCGCAGAGAGCCCCAGTTCGTTCTGCAATGCTGACCTGATCTGCGCGGCGTTTAACCGGAGGTGCACTCGTCCCACGCCAAGGCCAAAATTTTCCATGCACGTTCGCACCAGCGCCAACATCTGCGCCACGTCGAGATTCGGTTGAGAGCCAATCTCCGCATCGAGCGTATTGATGGCTGAAGCAAGGCTTGTAAGCCGGGCTGGCCCGTTTGCGGTCAGGCGATTAGCCGCCGCCACGAGACGCGTGGGATGGTCCGCCGCATTTCGGAACGCCGCAGCTGCCTCGGCAGCCTCATCCGACGCGGCCTTCAATTGACGCTGCAATCCTTCGAGCGATGATCCCGGCGGATATCCGAGACGTCCAAGTTGCGTCGCATACCGATCAAGCTGGCGGGCTTTTTCGCTAAGTCTTATCTCAAGCGTCGCCGTCCAGTGAATATCGGTTCGGCCGTCTAAATCATAACCTACCCATGTCGCGAGGCTGACCGGGTGCGGGCGCAAGTCGCGCCACTGATCGGGGAAATGCTTCCGCGCCCAACTGAAGATCTCATGTATGAGTTCACCAATCGCATATTGCGCGCGCTCGATGGTTGAAATCGCATCAGCATGTTCATCGGCAAGCGTAATCGCGTCATCAGGCCGATGGGGCAACGTCTTGAGTTTTGACAACACCCCCTGTCTGGAACGAGCAACGTCGAAGCGAACTCCCTCCGCTTCCAATCGTGCATATGCCACGAGCAATTGGCGCAGTTGGCGTGACATCGCAAAGGTCGGATGCGCTGTGAACACGACGCCGGCGCGCGTTTGCGAAAGATGCGCCGCAAGCGCCTCGAATGGCTGACTGGCGAACGGCGACAGAACTGCATCGACAGCCGGGGCGAGATAATCTGCGTTAAGGGGATGTAAAGCGCCAAGTCGGCGGGCGCGGGCGACAAAGCCGTCGTCGCTTACTTCTTTTGCGAGCGCCGCTACGTCGGAAATTTTCAGTTCACCCTCTGAAAGCCGGTCGCTCAGCACGCAGGCAAGCCGTCGAACTTCATTGTTGAGCGGATCGCTTTTTTCGCCGTCCGCATTGTCCTTCAACTGCTTTTGGCACCAGTCGCGCAGCGCGCTCATCTTTGCCGCGTCATGCACAGTCACGCCAGCACCTCTTTCACTGCGCGCGCCCACCCCACTTTCAGTTCTTCGCGTTCGTCCGTATGCATGCTTGGCGCAAATACGCGCTCTGTCCGGCGCATGCTCGCGCCGCTTTCTAGTGAAGAAAAGACGCCAGCCTTGACCCCAGCCAGCAAAGCGGCCCCGAGCGCCGTTGTCTCCAACACGGCAGGCCGGTCGACCGGCGCGTTCTGGATGTCGGCGAGAAATTGCATCAACCAGTCATTCGCGGTCATACCGCCATCAACTTTAAGAGTGCGGCAGGAGACGCCGTCTCGTGTCATCGCGTCGATGAGATCGGCTGTCTGATAGGCTACAGATTCCAATGCCGCCCTTGCAATCTCCGCTTTACCCGAGCCGCGCGATAATCCGACGATCGCTCCGCGCGCTGAAGCTGCCCAGTGCGGTGCGCCCAGACCAACGAAGGCCGGCACAAGATAGACGCCTCCATTGTTCGACAAGCTTCGCGCAAGTGTTTCGGATTCAGCGGCGCTGGAGATTACGCCGAGATTATCGCGTAACCATTGCACCACTGCGCCCGCAACGAAAATCGAACCTTCAAGCGCGTATGTCAGCTTGCCATTGATCCGGAGCGCTACGGTGGTTAACAGCCGATTCCGGGACAGAACGAGCTTTTCGCCGGTTGGGGCGAGCATGAAACACCCGGTTCCATAGGTGCACTTGATGTCGCCCGGTGCGAAACAAGCCTGGCCAACCGCCGCCGCCTGCTGGTCTCCTATAACGGCATGGATGGGAATTGCCCGCCCGAAATGCGCAGGGTCCGTCATTCCGAACTCGTCGATGGAGTCTAAAACCGTCGGCAGGCAGTTCTGCGGCACACGGAACAGTTCACAAAGACGCTCGTCCCACTCATTTTTAGCGATATTGAACAAGCAGGTGCGGCTTGCATTCGTCGCATCCGTCACATGCGCCCCGCCCGTCAGTCTCGCCATAAGGAAGCTATTGACTGTGCCAGACGCAAGGCGACCCTGTTGCGCCTCCTGCCGGGCGCCATCAATGTAGTCCAGCATCCACGCGAGTTTGGTTGCGGAGAAATATGGGTCGAGGACCAGCCCGGTTGAGTGCGAGACCACTTCTTCAAGACCTTGCTCCCGCAAGGCGTCACATGTCGATGCCGTTCGGCGATCCTGCCAGACAATCGCCCGATGTAAGGGTTTCAGCGTCCTTCGATCCCAGATCAGCGCGGTCTCGCGCTGGTTTGTAATGCCAATGGATATGACGCGCCCACCAGCAGCCTCGGCCTCTAATAAGGCGCGTTGCGCGCAAGCGAGGCTCGTCGCCCAGATGTCTTCGCCGTCTTGTTCAACCCATCCCGGCTCTGGGTAGAATTGCGGTAGGGACTCCTGGGCCATCGCCGCGATCGAGCCATCCGCCCTGAACGCGATGGATCGACTTGACGTCGTGCCCTGATCAATCGCAAGGATGAGGGGTTCGAACGCGCTCACTTACATCATTTGGCGGAAAGCGTTGACGGTCCGAAACGTCTTGGCCGCGTCGCGATCCCCACCTCAGTTAACCGGAGGGCGCTGCGCATCGCGGATAGCGCGAAATTCATTGCCATCATTCCAGTTTGGCCATTCCGACGAAGTCGCAAGGGCATCGCCCGTCTCGAAAAGTATATTCAAAGTATCGATCATCCCGGACATGTCCCAGCTCGTGGCGTATTCGTCTCCGGGCTTGTGATAGCGATTAGCCGTATAGTCGTCTGCAAACGCGCGACCTGCCGTTTCGCCGCCGTTGACCAAATCTATTCCGCCGTCAGCGTAAAGCATTGGCACGCCTTTTTTCGCTAGTGAGATATGATCGGATCGGTAGAAATAACCCTTTTCCGGTTCCGCATCGGGACGAAGGTATCGACCGTGAGCGGAAGCAACGCCATCAAGCAGACCTTCAAGTTCCGATGCTCCGTAACCGATGACAATCATGTCTCGCGATAACGGCATCGGCAACATTCCGTCGAGATTGATGCCGCCGGCAATCTGCGCAAGCGGTACGAGAGGCGCCTCTCCAAAATATGCCGAACCCAGAAGACCAGACTCTTCAGCCGTCACGGCAAGAAAGATAACCGACCGCGCCGGCGGGGATGGGCGTTTTGCAAATGCTTCAGCAATCGAAAGGATACCTGACGTTCCCGTCGCATTGTCAACGGCTCCATTCGAAATCGCGTCCTCGCCAGGGGCTGCGGCGGTGTTTACGCCGAGATGATCCCAGTGCGCCATGTAGAGTACGTACTCGTCGGGGCGTTCGGCGCCGCGTAAAATGCCAGCAACGTTAGCCGACTCGCTGCGCCGTACATTACTGATGATCCGCGCTGAGGCGCTGAGTTCGCTGAGGGGCACCGGCTTGAAGCCACGCCTTCCAGCAGCAACTGTCGCGGCGTCGAAATCGAGTCCGGCCTTTGAAAAGAGATCGCGCGCAACGCCCTCTTGTATCCAAGCTTCCAGCGCGACGCGACCCGCGCCGCCATCGGGCCGCTCAAGATCGAGTTGCGGGCCTGTCCACGAACCTTCGACCACGCCCCAGCCGTAAGCTGCAGGCTCTGTCTGGTGGACGATAATCGCGCCTGCCGCGCCTTGGCGGGCCGCTTCTTCATACTTGTAGGTCCAGCGGCCATAGTAAGTCATTGAGCGGCCGTTGAATAAAGAAGCCTCGGCAGAGGCAAAACCTGGGTCGTTAATCAGTATAACAACCGTCTTGCCACGTACATCAAGACCTTCATAGTCATTCCACTGATATTCGGGCGCAACGACGCCATATCCAACAAAGACGAGCCCGCTGTCGGAAAATTCCACAGACGGCTTTACCTGCTTTGTCCAGAAGACCGCTTCAGGCCCATAGTCGAGATCCGCACCGTCAATCCGCAAATAAGATTGGGCTGGATCAACCGTCAATTCGACCAGAGGAACTTTCTGTTCGAACGAATCGCCCGCGCCCGGCTCGAGGCCAATCGCCTGCATTTGCTCAACCAGGTAGGCGCGCGTTTTAAGGCCTCCAGCCGTGCCGGGCGCGCGCCCTTCGAATGCGTCAGATGAAAGTGTCTCAATGCGCGCTCGCAGCGTCGCTTCATCGATTACCGACATCTTTGTCTCGATCACCGTCGACGAGGGTGCATCGGTCGGCGCAGGGGCTGCCGGCTGCGCGGAATTCTCGCCCTGTCCGCACGCTGCGAGTGCGAATACGGCGAATACGGATGCAGTGATCCGGTCAAACTTCATAATCCCTCGCAATTCCCTGAAAACCCTGCCTAAGAGATATCAAGTCCCGAGCGGGAACTCAAATGCTCAGCCTGCAAGCGCATGAAACGCGCGTCCGTTACCCGCGCAGCTAATTCGGCGGGACAAATCGTTCGCGAACAATAGCGCCGATTATCCCGAGGCCGGCGAGGATAACGCCGCGAACCGTTCCGGAAATTTTTGATTTGCCGATTCGGCGACGATAAGACACTGGTTTTTCGATCATTCGTATCTGAAGCCGCGCCGCCCTTGCTTGCATTTGCGCTGTCCAGCCAAAGGCGCGATCAGTCATCCGAAGGTCTCGCAGGGTCTGCCACCGGATTGCCCGGAACGGACCCAGATCGCGCACCCGCACACCCCAAAACGCACCGATCAGCCAACCTGCGAATGCGTTTCCGACCCGTTGCGGTAACGTAAGGGCTCCCCGAGCAATATTGTCGCCAATGCGCGCCCCGATAACGAGATCTGCCAAGCCTTCGACGATCGGCGCGACAAGAAAAATGCTCTCGTTCGGCGCATCGGCCCCGTCCGCATCCAGAAAGACGAAGATATCGCACGCGGCCACGGCTGCAATGCCTGCGAGGCACGCAGCGCCATAGCCTCTTACAGGCTCAACGACGACGGTGGCTCCCGCAGCGGCCGCGACTGCAGCAGTCGAGTCGCTCGATCCATTGTCGACGACGATGACTTGACGGAACCATGGGGGTATTGATTTTACTACGTCCCCGATGCTTTTTTCTTCGTTCAGGGCCGGTATGATTGCCCGAATATCCAGCGCCTGCAGCGCCTCTACTGATGGCGCCATTTGCGCGCCTCCCAAAGAAGCAGCGCAAGCGGCGGCAGGAATTGCAAGGCGAGAAGGATCGAGCCGACTTCGCCATCGGTCAGCGCATTTGGAAATCGCAAGGCGTATAGCGGAAGCGTCGCAGACAACATGGCGACACCATATGTGGGCGCAAGCGGCGCCAGCACAATCAGCCAGATCGCGTACCACGGATACCCGGTTGGAGAGAGGAAGAACAAAGCCGCTGTTAGGGCAAGCGTCGCGCTGGGAAGGTATGCGTCCGCATCTGACTGGCGAAGGCTAAGATAAATGCTCACCGTTACCAAGATCGCGCCGACCGTCAGACGCGCATTTTGCGCGGCGTCAGAGGTAAAAACGCCGAGGACCCACTCGAGGATCGGAAATAAAAATGCATTCCGACTCCAGCTTTCCGCATAGGCCGCAAGACCGCTGCGGCCGTCGCCAACATTGATAAGCATGGGAACTAGTAAGACCGCGCCGAGACCTAAGGCTGCTCCAGCAATTAACAGGGCGCTGCGTAGACCTTTTTTGTAGGCCGCGCACATGAAAATCGGAACAAGGATTACTGGCCAGATTTTGACGCCTATAGCGCCGGCAAGCGTTGCTCCGGAGCAAAACGAAGCGCCGCGGCGCATGAGCAACAGTGCGCCAACAAGGAACGGGCCCAGCAGGATATCCATATGAGCGGCTGAAAAGCTCTGCACGATGACAATGGGGCTCAACCAGTAGAGCAGCGCCCAATAGCGCGGCCGTCGATGGGCGGCGAGTGCCGCGACAAGGAGAGCAAATGTAATGAGGTCCGCGGCAGTTATAACCGCGCGCCATGCGAGGAGACTAAACGGCTTAATCGTCGCTGCCAACGCAAACGCAGCCTGAGCCGCGGGCGGGTATATGGTTGTCAAATAGGGATAATTCACCCGCTCTGGGAATCGCGGATCACTTTCGCCAAGCGCGCGCATTCTCGCTAACGCCATATTTTCTGTTGGGGGATGGGGCGCGCCAAAGGCGTCGAGCGCCAATCCCTCAGCCGGTGCGAATTGATAAGGATTGCCGCCCTGCAAAACGATTGCTCCGTCCCAAAGGTAACGATGCCAGTCGTCCTCGAGTATTGGCGTTGTTGGAAAAAAATTCCCCGAAGCGATAAACCGATAACAAAAAGGCCGATCGCCGCGCGCTTGCCCGGCGGATTTTGCTGAAGCAGATAAACCATTACGGGAGCGGATAGTCCGCACACAATCGTAAGCGCTACATACGCCGCGACCGGACGTTCAGACCAGGGCGTCTCATAGGCAAATTGCGGAGAGATGGCTGCTATCGCGCACAGCGGCGCGATCAGGAACAAGAGGCACGCTATCCAGCCTCCATTTGATCTCGCGAGGGCGTTCAACAGCGGCTGCTGGGCAGCAAAAGGGGCTCCGGCCGGCCGGTCCATCAAGATCCAGAGGGAAAACCACCGCCACTGCCGCGCGCTGCCTCGATTTCACGGCCAACGGCACGGGGCTCGTGTTTCTCAAGGCGATAGCTAAAGGGCGAATAGTCCACAGTTGTCGTCGCCGTAATTCGCGTTTGCAGTCGCTTGGCGGCGAGACTCGCGATGTGCGCCCGAACCTGTGCGTCGTCATCGCTAAACAGGGTCGGCGGACCCATGAATAGATAGACGAAAGTTGAAGCACGTTATCCCGAACTCGGACCGCTGACCCTGCGTTGGCGAATTTCACGCCGACTGCATTCAAATCGGACCAAACCGACGCGCCAGAGAATGCACGTTCAAAAAGTTGGGGCCCCGATGGCGAGGCCTGATAAAGGCCGTAAAGAACGATCGGATTGTCCCAATTGCGCAGAATAATGCCGCGTTCGATATCGTCGATCGAAAGCTCTGTTCCAGCAATTGTGACACGTTTTTTTGTCCAGCCTTCGCCTGGGGCATCATAAACGCCGCGAAGTTTCTTAAGGTTGCCGCCGCCCTTTTCACTAAACGCAAGCAGCACCAGAGCGTTGCGCAAATTAAGCCAGTAGGCGAGTTGCTCGTCGCTGCGCAGCGTGGAGGGATTAAGCGTTGAGAGGAATTGCGCGTAAGAAGAAAGATAGTCCGCTCCCCGCCCTCGCGCCGCACTGTAGTTCACCGCGCGCCTTCCGCCTTCGGCCACTGCGAATGTTTCGATAAAAGATCCAAGTGGCTGGTGGTCGACAACTTTAGCGCTCGCTGGATCATTCAAGGCGAAAACGGAAAGATTCTGAAACTGCCCGGCTGTCGAGGCGCTTTCCGTCTGAGCGATTATCGGCGATGCGCTTTGCAAGGCAAGCGCGCCGCAACCGACCAGCATGGCCACGAAAAGCCGTTTCCGAGCAAACATTGAAGTCTGAAGCATCCGTCCGGCTCCCCGTGTTTTGACAGTAATTTCTGGCTGCACGCAACCAAACTATGACTCGTGGCTTTGGTTATTCGCGGAACAAGGGTCGCACGCCACGCTGGAGATCAAAATCACAAAAGCGAGATCAGCGAAGGGCAGTCAGGCGTCGTCACTTCCAATTCGCTGTTTTGACGTCATTAATCCCGCGCCACCTAATGAGGATCGCCAACGCCACAAGCGATACAGAAGTGGCATTCGTGTCGGACCGTTGTTACAAGCCTAGGAATGTCGCGACTTTCCGCTCGGTCGGCGAGAAGAACGCGACGTGAAGCCGGCGAAATCATTTTCCAGCGGAGCAGGAGCGCCCCAGATCGTGCAAAGTCCCATCGCCATAAACGGGTCCATCGCGATAAAGAAAAATATGATAGCGGTCATGATTTCTATAGCCGGGATTTTCACAATTCTCCTCGGCGATGCGCGCGCTCAGGATCCCAGCGAGTTATTTGCAGCCCACAACCCCAATTCAACGCAGACGGTCGATCATGATCCGTTCGCGGCGCTGCTCGAGAAATATCTTGTGGTCAGCGAGGACGGCGTCAATCGCTTCAGATACGGAAGCGTAACGACAGAAGACCGCACGGCGCTTAAGAACTACATTGGTGCGCTGGCGAGCGTGGAAGTTGCCGACCTGAACCGCAGCGAACAATTCGCCTACTGGGCAAATCTCTATAACGCGGCGACGCTGGAAGTTGTGCTCGACGCCTATCCCGTGAGATCGATCCGGCAGATTAAGCCAACGCTGATTTCGATTGGGCCGTGGAAAAAGGAGGTCGTGACTGTCGGCGGAAAGGCGCTTTCGCTCGACGATATCGAGCACGGCATTTTGCGGAAAGTGTGGAGCGATCCGCGCGTTCACTATTCGGTCAATTGCGCGTCGATCGGCTGCCCAAATCTCCGGCCTCTACCGCTTACCGGAGCCACGCTCGACGCTGATCTGGAAGCGGCGGCGCGCGACTTTATCAATCATCCTCGTGGCGCATTGGTTAAGGATGGAAAACTGACCGTTTCATCGATCTACAAATGGTTTCAGGTCGACTTCGGCGGCTCGGATGCCGGTGTCATTGCTCACTTGAAAAAGTACGCCGAGCCGGAGCTAGCGGCCCAACTAGAAGGCGTGAACAAAATCTCTAAAGATGCATATGATTGGGCGCTGAACGACGTGCAGTGAACGACCCTAATCTGCAAAGTCTGCCTTAACCGCCAGTCTACTCACTAGTTTTTATCCGGAGCATAGGCGCCGATGGTCAGACTCACGGCAGTACAAGCGGCCCCGGCGTTCTTTGATAAAGCCGCCTCGCTTGAGATTGCGCTGAAATGGATAGACGTCGCGGCCAAAGAACGGCCGGACGTGATCGCATTCGGCGAAGCCTGGTTGCCCGGATACCCCTATTTTGTCGACTCGCCCCTGTCAGACGTCTGGTGGGATGCGGCGGCCGAGTTACTGTCGAACGGCATAAGGATTGGCGGCCGGGAAACTGACGCCCTTTGCTTGGCTGCAAAACGCGCAGGCGCCGCCGTTGTCATCGGCGTCAACCCGTGCGTAGGCCATGGTGCGGCCGCTATGGGAGAACAGGCCGGCGCCGTTACGCTTTTC
>CAZSBU010000029.1:14493-17305 GCA_964605055.1 uncultured Caulobacterales bacterium
GTCAATGAGCTCGATCCACAAACGGAGTCTTCGCTTTACTGCACGATGCTGACGATATCTTCGCAAGGAGAAATCGTGAACCGGCATCGAAAACTTCGGCCTACACATCATGAACGATCTGTTTGGGCGGATGGCGACGCAAAGGGACTGCGACCTGTGCGCTTGCAGTGGGGCCGACTGTCGACCCTCAACTGCTGGGAACACAACTCAGTGCTTCCGGGATATGCGCTCATGGCGCGCGGCGTTGATATCCATGTCGCCGCATGGCCAGGCCGCGAGCCAGCCATCGCGCCGTCTGAGCCGGTGTGGGCGCGTCAACTCCTGCTCTCGCGCGCTTTCGCATCGCAGGCCGGCGCATATGTCGTCTGCTCAGCCGGCCTGCGGCTGCGCGAGCACACGCCGAAGCGGTTTGAAAGCCTTTATCTGTTTGATCACAATGGCGGCTCGGCCATCATTGATCCGCGCGGCGAAATTCTCGCTGGTCCGCTGGTCGATCATGAAGGCGTGTTGACGATTGATGCGGATCTCTCGCTCGCGGCCAAGTGCAAGGTGGCTAGCGACCCCGCCGGACATTACTCGCGTCCTGATATTTTTCAGGTCCTGGTGGACGGGGAAGAAATCTACCCGGGCGACAGGGGCTAATCGGCGCAACCCGGCTTGCGAGAAATCCTAGGCGTCCGCAGTTCGGAAGGTTATGATTTTCGTCGGGTTGCGAGGCGGCTCGCCGCGCGCGGCCGCGTCGACATTTTCCATGCCCTCGACCACCTTGCCCCAAGCAGTGTACTGAGTGTCGAGGAACGAGGCGTCGTCGAAACAAATGAAAAATTGGCTATCGGCAGAGTCTGGGCTCTGTGCGCGGGCCATTGAGCACACGCCGCGCTGATGGCTGACGTCGTTAAATTCGGCTTTCAGCTTCTTGCCTGATCCGCCCGTACCATTTCCTTTCGGGCAGCCCATCTGCGCCATGAATCCGTCGATGACGCGATGCAGCTTTAGGCCGTCATAAAACCCTTCATCGGCCAGTTCACGAATGCGCGCGACGTGCCGCGGCGCCTTGTCGGGCATGGTCTCAATAACGACGGCGCCTGTTTCAAGGGTGAGGATCATGCGATTGGTCATAATTCGATCTTTCCACTGACGCGGCGAGGAGCCTTCACCGTGCACAGATCGCGCACGAGTCCGGTGTCATCGACATATCCCGCCGCTTTGAGATAGGTCTGAAAAATCGGGCTAGCGGTGCTGAACACCTCAATCTTCGGTTGCTCCGCCTCCGGCAGATCGACGGCAAGCCGCACCCGCACGATCGGCGTCGGCCTTTGCGGCGGCTCGCCGCGATTGATGCGGCGGGTATTTTCAAAACCATCGACGATCCAACCCCAGGTCGAATACCTGCGATCAAGATTGAGCCGCGCGTCGCCGATCATTAGAAAAAACTGGCTGTTGGCGCTATCGGGCGCTGACGCCCGCGCCATCGACATGACGCCGGGGCAATGGGCGCCCCACATCTCTACCGAGCGGCTTTCGCGGAATGACCGCAAAGTTTCGGGCTGCGCAGCGACCGGCATGCCGTCAACAAAACCGACCCGCGCTGCGATGCGGTCGCGTCCGATTGGCGTAAAATTCGATACGGCGGATGAGTCGCGGACGAATTCCGGGGGAATGTTCGGTAAATCAGAACCGCCCGTTCCGTCGCCTTTCGGGTCCCCGCCTTGCGCGACGAACCCCTCGATAACCCTGTGGAAATTCAGGCCGTCGTAAAACTTCTGCCGGACGAGGGTTTTAATGCGCTCCACATGCAGCGGCGCAAAATCTGGCCGCATCTCGATTGCCACCGGACCGGCCGGTAGTTCGATGATGAGAAGGTTTCCCAGCTCGACAGGGCGCCAGTGATCGTCGGCTGCCTGCTCGATAATCTGAAGCGGCGTCAATGCGGGCGCATCCTTGCCGGATTTCTGGGCGTTTGCCGTGGACCCCAATAAACAACCTAGGCCAGCGCCGACTGCGGCAACGGCAAAAATGCCAGAACGGTACATCAATGCGGCTCCTGAACTGCGGGTCTTGTGCTTACGAATTGGGGTTTAGCGGATTGGGCCGGTCGCCGCCACTTTAACGACCAGCGAATTTGGCCCGTAAGGCGTCGCCAACGGCCGCCGGCACGAACTTCGAAATATCCCCGTGCAAACGTCCGATTTCCTTTACCAGCCGCGAGGCAATGGATTGATAGCGGGCATCCGCCATCAGGAATACTGTTTCAATGTCATCATTCAGCGCCTGGTTCATGCCGACCATCTGAAACTCGTATTCAAAGTCGGACACGGCGCGCAGGCCGCGGATAATGATGTCGGCGTTCACCATTTCTGCGAAGCGCATCAACAACACGTCGAACGGTTCGACCCGCACGATTACGCCACTTTTCCCGGCAACCGCCGCCATTTCAGCCTTGACCATCTGAACGCGCTCTTCCAGCGAGAACAGCGGGGCCTTGTCCTGATTGACCGCGACGCCAATGACCAATTCGTCAACGAGCTTGACGGCCCGCTCGATGATGTCGACGTGGCCCAGTGTCAATGGATCGAACGTGCCGGGATAAAGGCCGATCCGTTTGCCCATCGCTCACTCCCCGTCCGTCGTTTCTTCTTCGGCAAAGTCGCCAACGCGTTCGACCGACACGACGGACTCATCAGCCCGCGTACGGAATATCGTGACGCCCTGGGTGTTGCGACCGGCTACCCGGATATCGTTGACTGGCGTGCGGATCAGCTGTCCGCCGTCCGTCACCAACATGATCTGATCGGTTTCATCGACGGGGAAT
>CAZSBU010000030.1:0-17293 GCA_964605055.1 uncultured Caulobacterales bacterium
CGATCGAAGCGGGGGCGGGTGAAGCTGCGCCGCGCGCCGTACGCCTTTTGATCACGACGCCGCGCTATGGCGATATCGAGATGCGCTTCTGGGTCGGCAATGTGGGGCCTGGCCTTGTTAATCTCGAAGCGACGGACGCCGAACAATGAGGCGCTCAGAACTGATTCCGGTCAGTACTGATCGCCAGCGAGGCGCTGCATTGATCATCGTTCTCGTGCTTGTCGCAACGCTTTCATTTATCGCGCTGAGCATGACCGCCGCCTCGATCGCGTCGGCGCGTCGCACGCTCGTTGATCGCACGAGGCAAGAACACACCTGGCGAGCGATCGGGGCGGAGGCGGCGGCGTTTCGCCTTCTGTCGTCCGGAGCGGAAGCCGAGGGTGATCGACGGGCGCTCGAGCGCCAACTATTCGCGGCGCCCTTTCCGATTGAAACGCCCAGCGGCGCGGCCGCCATCCGCTTCGCGGACGCGACGCGCTGCTTCAACGTCAATGTCTTCGCCGAGCGCGAAGTCGAGGGCGGCGGCGAAGGTCAAACAAGCAGCGTCGCAACCCGACGGCAGCTGCACGAGGACCAGTTCACGGCGCTTGTCGAGGCGCTGGGCTTTGCCGAAGCCGAGGCCGTGCGTTACCTCGCCGTCATCACCGACTGGATGGATGAGGGCGGGGTCTCCCGGCCGCAGGGAGCCGAGGACGGCTTTTATACCGGCCTGCCCGTCCCGTTCAGAACTGGCGATGGTCCCCTCGGCGATATTTCTGAATTACGGGCCATGGAGGGCATCTCCGCCCCAGTTTTTATCGCAATATCGCCGTTTCTGTGCGCCCTTCCGTCGATTGAGCCGGTCAAGGTGAACCTTAACGCCGTGTCGGCCCGCGAGGCGCCATTGATCGTCGCGCTGACCGGGGGGGCAGTTTCAAGGCTCGCCGTCGAGGACGTCATTGCGGCGCGCCCGCCCGGCGGCTACGCCACAGCATCGGAGTTTTGGTCTAATGAGCGGTTTCGAGGCTTTGAGGCTGACGTTAATTTCGTGCAGCGCTTCACGGCGATAACCGCAGATTATATCGAGGCCCGCGTGGGGCTCAGGCTTAACGAAGTCGATATGGAATATCGGTTAACATTTTCGACGGGCGGGGCGCAGGCAAGGCCGACGTTGATCTCGCGGCGATTGGGAGCCGATTGATGGCGGATAGCCTCATCATCCAGCTTGGCGAGCAGGTGGACGACCCCGTCGAATGGGCGGTTGTCCGCGATGCCAACGCGGTTGAAGCCGGCATGCTGAAGAGCGGCGCGGAACTGAACGCGCTCGCGCCGCGCGCAGGCGAGGGCGTGAGGGTCGTCGCGCTCCTGCCGGGAGAACAGGCGGTCCAGCGCAGCATGGTTGCGCCGCCACGTCGAGCGGAGCGGATGAAGGCGGCTGCTGAGCTGCTTTTGGAGGACGAACTCGCCGAGCCCCCCGAGGCGCTTCACATTGTGACGGCGACTGCAGATTCGAGCGGGCTTGTCCTCGCGGTGCGCAAATCAGTCGTGCGGGACTGGCTGGCGATATTTGCGGCGGCCGGCCTGCGGCTAGATCATCTGTGTCCGGATTTCACGGCCCTCGGCGGCTCGATTGCGCAGCCCGTATGCCTCATTCGGCGCGAACGGCTTATTTTTTCGAATGGGACTAAAGGCTTTGCAATCGAGATGGCGCTTGCCCCCACCATTCTCGAAGCGGCGCTGAGGACGCAACCCGGCGACGCTAAACCCCGGGTGGTTGTTTACGGCGAAGGCGATCTGGCTGACTTGATTGACAGAGCGAAGGACCACCGTAGGAGTGGAGACTTTTCCACGGCTGCAGAAATCTATTCGCAAAACATTGGGCAGGGTGCAGCTGTCAACCTCCTTTATGGCGAGTTTCGTCGCCGCCAGACAAAGGCCTTCGATATCCAACGCTGGCGCCGCGCTGGCTTTATCGGCTCGGGCCTCGCGGCGAGCCTCGCTATACTTGCTATCGTCGGCGGGGTGCGCGACGGCAGGCTCGCCGACCGTTTCGAACAGCAGGCGTCGACAGTTTATCGTCAGGCGTTCCCGGATGCGCCCTTGCAAGACATGCGCGCGTCCGCGCGGGCGATGCTCGCCAATGAGGCGGGCTCAGAGTCCTTCGTTTCAATGAGTTCCAAGCTAGCGGCGGCGCTCGAAAGGCACGAGACGGTCACCGTTGACCGCATCCGTTTCGACAGCCGCCGGGGTCAATTTGCGTTTACGATCCGCAGTCAGACGGACGCCGAGATAGAAGCCTTCCGCTCCACGCTTGCGGGCCAAGGTCTTTCTGTCCGGGATGGCGGCGGCTATCGGCGCACAAACGCCGGCTGGACCGGTGAGTTGGTCGCAGGCCGCGTATGAAAAGCTTTTTCGCGAGGCTGAGCGAGCGGGAAAGATTGTTCGTATTTGCAGGCGGCGGCGTTATTGCAACTCTCGCCCTTCTTCAATTTGTGATCAGCCCGCTGATTGAGTGGAGATCGGGACAACGCCAGGATCTTGAACGCATGCGCGATCTGCACCGCGTAGTAATTGCCGCTGCGGGCAACGCAGGCAGCATCAGCGGCGGCGATGTAGATCGCACTACGCCGCTGCGCACCGTTATAACCCAGACCTCGCAGTCGTCCTCGGTCAGCCTCAACCTCGTTAATGTGCGCGAGGAGGGAAACGTCGAAGTCGTCGCCAGCGTAAGCGACAGCGCGGAGCTCTTTGCATGGATCGCCCTGCTGGAGAATCGGTACGCGGTGCGCGTTGAAAGCGCTGATCTTGCCCGTGACGCCAATGTCGCGGGGACGCTCCGGGCCCAGATTACCTTCTCGCGCGGGGGCGGCTGATGGATAACGTCGAAGGCGTGTTGCGACGCGCCCCACGTAAGCGCGGTCTCACTTTGGTTTTCGCCCTAGTAGCGTTGGCGACCGTGATCGTAACGGCGCCGGCGAGCATGGTCGCATCGCTCGCCGCCAAAAGTCTCGGGCCGCGAATTAGCATAGGCGGGACGCAAGGATCGCTCTGGCGAGGCGATCTTCTCGCCGTGGCCGTTGATGGCGTTCTTTTAGGCGATGTCGCGTTTACCGTCTCGCCTTTCAATCTCCTTGTTGGCGCCGTCCAGATGGATTTTATGGTCGGCAAAGGCGCAGCGAACGGCGAAGGCAGAGCGCGCCTTGCGCTCATTGGACAAGCTTTCGAACTTCGCGACGCCCGCATTGACTTTAATCTCGCCGCCATTCGCAACTATACCTTGTTCGGCGCGCCTTATTCAGGACAGATCAAGGCGGACGTCGCGCATTTGAAACTGACGCGACTTGGTTGTTCGGCTGCGGATGCGCGCATCGAGACGACCGCTTTGTCGCGCCTTAGCCAACAGACAATTGGCGAGGCGCTCATTCTGTCTGGACCAGCCACCTGCGCCGATCGCGCGCTCGCCGTTAATCTGAGCGGTGAGGGCGCTGCCGGGCGCGCGGACATCGGCGTCGTCATCGCTCCGGATTTCACCTATGAATTGACGGCCGCAGTGAAACCGGAACGCAGCGAGTTACGCACCGCTCTCAAACTCATCGGCTTCGAGATACGGGGAGAAGTCATGTCATTTGATGTCCGCGGCGAATTGAAAGGAATGAAGTCGTGAGTGTTGCAAGGGTCGCGATTGGGCTTGGCGTCAGCCTGATGGTCGCGGCCTGTACTACCACTGGTGAAAAACCGCCCCCTGCATCAGCCTCTGCTGCATCGTCGCTGCCTGAAGCGGGCTTCATTCTCAACCAATTGCCCGACTCTAGCCTGCCGCGCGGCAAGTGCGGCATGATCCTCTGGACGCTGACGGATGGCGCCCCGGCGGCGGTTTTCCGCTTCGTTGCGGGCGAAGAGGCCGACGTGGCGCTAAAGGGACAGCCGACGAAGCTGCGCGCTTTGGAGGTATCAGGCCGAAGCGAATTCGGGGTCTCGGAACGGCAGGTTTTCCAGACGCCGGAAGCAGTCCGGGTGACAACGGAAGTCAGGTTCGGTCTTGGATTTGACGGCGGCGTCTATCTCGAGCGCGCGCTCATTTCCATCGAAGACGAAGCCGGCTGGAAATCAGTGTCCCCGGCCGCGGGCATCGCCGGGTGCCGCCGCTGAGCGTTCTCATCTAACCCGGTCGACGTTATCCGTGGTGGAAAATGACGGCGGCAATGCCGACAACGACGCCGAGGCTTGCCACGGCATAGCCACGCCGTTGAGGGGCTTGCGCAGCGTGCGGCCCCAGATGGGCGACGATGACATAGATAAGCCCGCCGGCGGTCGCTCCGAGCAACGGGCCGAGCGGCACGTCCATAGCGCTCTCGACAAAATAGGCTGTCGTGAGGGTTCCTAATATGGTCGTGAGCGAAGCGGCGAAGAATGCGATGGTGACGGACGATCGCACGCTGAGGCCTGCATTGCGCAACAGGAAAAAGCCGATGACGCCTTCGGGAAACTCGTGCAGCAAAAGCCCGAGCGTTGAAAGCCACCCGGTGAATGGTTCAACATGGAACGAGAGTTGGTAGATGACGCCATCCATGAATGAATGAAAGCCAAGGGCGACGATGGAAACATATCCAAGCGCCAAACCGGGGCCGGAACGGCGGTTGCTGACGATCGCCGCCGAGCCGACGCCTATGGCGGTCATCACCGCAAAGCCAACGCCAATCCACACGGCCGCATTAGTCTTGCTCGCAATCGCTTCCGGCACGAGGTGGAAAAGCACGGCAACGACCAACACGCCGACGGCGAAAGCGGAAAAATAGCTGCCGTTGCGACGGCCCCAGTCGCCGATGAGAGCCATCGACAGGAGTCCCGCCGTGCTGACGGCGGCGGCGAGAAGGCTCGCCCAAAGACCAACTGGAAACTCGATCGGCACAAGCGCCCCTAAACTCGTCGATCCCGGCTCAGCGGTACGCGAAACGCGGTTTTTTCCTCAGTACGCTAACTCAATCAGTCGTCGCCCGCTTCGACCAGATTGGTAAGTTAAGGCGCGCCGTCCCTCGCCCGGCGCTCCTCCTGTTATCGGCCTCAGCCGCAAACGCCCTAAGGCGAAGACAGCCTGGGAACAAGCATAATGTTACTTAGTCACGAAATTCTTCCCAAGCATCTCATTTGCAACCGGAAAAGTTAATCTACGGACCGCCGGCTAATCGGTTAGGGAGCGGCGCTTGCTGCGGTTGTGCGGCAGCGGCTATGATTAGCACGGTAAAAATCCGATGCGCCGAGGACCTGCCAGGTTAATGAGCGATTGCGGCCACCACGACGAGCACACCGCCACGGGCGGGCGCCTGAAAGCTGCGCTCATCGTCATCCTTGCCTTCATGGTTGTCGAGGTCATTGGCGGGCTTTTGTCCGGCTCACTGGCGTTGCTGGCGGACGCGGCGCACATGCTGACCGACGCGATGGCGCTCGGGCTCGCTCTTGTCGCCAATTCGCTAAGCCGCAGGCCGGCTGGCCCCTATCTCCATTTCGGCTATCGCCGGGCGCAGGTGCTCGCTGCGTTTGTGAACGGACTTCTACTGGTTGCGCTCTTGATGTGGATCGTTGTCGAGGCCGTTCAGCGCATCGCCGCGCCGCAGGAGGTCGATTGGCGGTTCATGATCGTCGTTGCGGCCATCGGTCTTGCAGCTAACGCCGTGGCCTTCCGCCTCCTGCTCCCATCGGGACACGACAACATGAACGTGCGCGGCGCGCTGCTTCATGTGATGAGCGACCTCGCGGGTTCCGTCGCGGCAGTCATCGCCGCATGCATCATTGCGCTCACCGGCTGGATGGCGGCTGATCCCATCTTGTCCATCCTCGTCGCCCTTTTGATCGGTCGCTCCGCATGGCTTCTCCTTCGGGATTCCGCCCATATTTTGCTGCAAGGAGCGCCCCGGAATTTCGATTTGCCCGCGATGACGCGCGATTTGATGGGACGCGTCGCCGACGTCGAGGACATTCACGGCGTCCGCGTCTGGCAGATGGCCCCCGGCCATCTGCAACTCACCATGCACGCCAAGCTGCGCAAATCTGCGGATGCAGAACAAGCGCTGGCGAAATTGAAAGATACGCTCGCGAACGACTACGGCGTAAAAGACGCAACCGTCCAGATTTCTTGCGAACCCTCCTGTCGCGCCGCTCTTGGGGAGGGCTCCGAGCACCTGCATGCCGAGGCTGAGGCGGCTGGCAAGCAGCCAGCGCGCGGCGTTGTCGTGCCGCTGCCGCGAAAGGCGACGACCGGGCCGCAACCAGCGCGCTGATCAGCGCAGGAACAGCGCAGGGTTCGGGCCGGCGTCTCCGACAGGATTTGAACCTGTGGCCCCCAGATTAGGAATCTTGGGTTCGACATTTCCTCTCGATTCCTCCTCATTGATAGCCGTGGAAAAGGAGGTTGTAAAACAGCATGTTGATGGATTGACGTGCCTGCCGATAGCTCCCAGATGGTAGCGTAGTGGTAGCACGCAAGGCAACCAAGGCTTCGTGCTACCAAAATTAGGGAGGCTTTGCGGTGGCCCAAAAACTCACGAAACGGCGCGTTGATGCGGCCAAGGCCGCAACGACCATCTGGGACGGTGAAATTCCAGGCTTCGGCCTTCGGGTCTCGAAAACGGGCGTGCGCGCTTACGTGCTCAAATACCGACGCGGCGCGGTGCAGCGGTGGCTGACCATCGGCCGACATGGCGCGCCGTGGACGCCGGAGACGGCGCGGGCCGAAGCAAAGAAGCTTCTCGGCCGCATCGCTAGCAACGAGGACCCGGCGGCGGAGCGCGCCGACATGCGGAGCGCGGAAACGGTCGAAGCGTTCGCGAAGACCTACCTTCGGGACTACGCGCGCCCGAATAAGAAAGCCTCATCGGTCGCCGAAGACGAACGCAATCTGACGAACCACATCATTCCGGCTCTCGGCTCGGTTCGTGTTCGCGATGTCACGCGCGCCGAGATTGCGCGTTTCCATCAATCGATGCAACGGACGCCCTACGCGGCGAACCGATGCCGTGCGCTGCTGGCGCATATGTTCAAGATGGCGGAGCGGTGGGGCGTGCGGCCCGATAACTCCAATCCGTGCGTTCACGTTGAAAAATTCAAGGAAAGGAGCCGTGAGCGCTTCCTTTCACCGAAAGAATTGCGACGTCTTGGCCGCGTGCTCGCCTTCCTCGAACGCAAGGGCGCGGCGACCTACGAAATCGCCGCAATTCGCTTGCTGCTTTTCACGGGTGCCCGCCTTTCGGAAATTCTCAGCGTGCGATGGGACCAGGTGGACATCGCCGCGCGGCTCATTCGCCTTTCCGATTCAAAGACCGGCGCAAAAACCATTGCCCTGTCGGCGCCCGCGCTCGCCTTGCTTGAAAACATCCCCCGTCAGGACGGGAACCCGCATGTCATCTGCGGTTATGTCGCTGGAGCTTCGCTTGTGAACTTGCAAAAGCCGTGGCGGCGCATCCGCAAGGCGGCGGGACTTGAAGACGTCCGCTTGCATGACCTTCGCCATTCGTTCGCCTCCGTTGCGGTGGCGGGCGGCATGTCGTTGCCCTTGATCGGTTCGCTTCTGGGCCACTCTCAGCCCGCGACGACCGCGCGCTATGCCCATCTCGGCGACGATCCGCGCCTCGCGGCGGCAGACGCCGTGGCGGCCGCCATCGCTGCACGAATGGCGGGCAACAGCGCCGATGTCGTCCCGATCCGCAAACAGATTGTGTGAGGCGTTTCAATTCGTGACGCTGAGAAACGAAACGAATACAATAATCTGTCAGCGCACTGAGATGCGTTAGGAAACTCGCGTTGACTGCCGGGGGCGTCGCTATCACCAATAGCCATCCGACGATCCTGAAACGGGAGGCTGCATTGACGATGCTTTCTAACGCGCAATGTGATGGTGACGGTCAGATTAGAAGCGCGATATCGCGCGGGCCGGTTGCTCCGTGAACGGTCGAACGGAAAAGGGTCGTCTTAAACCGCGCATAGCTGTAGCGAGTTCAGCTCTTCCTGCGCTGCAATATTGGCGAATTGACGGAGCTTCGCGGCAGGCCCTGCAGGAACTGCTTGGCCATGAGCCGTCGCCTGACGAGGTCAAGGGGGTTGAGGAAGCTGTCAGGGATTACCAGCATGTATGGAAGCGCTTTGAAGGTGGCATTGGGTTGGAAGAGGCGAAATGGGGACTGAAACGGTTTGAGGAGGCTCTTTCGGTTGTAGTCGCATTCCTCGATGACGAGTGCGACCACGCTGATCCGTGCCAGCAGCACCGGCAGCGGGAAGCCGCATTTATGCTGTTGGCACATAACGGTACGCCTAATGGTCCGCCGCCGGGTTCATGGGGGCAACTGCGGGATCTAGCGCTGGCATATTTGAAAGAGTCACGCGTGGCGCAGGAGGTGAAAGTTGGCATAGTCCGCGATCCAGCGGCTGCGACGCTCTTCGTTGCCTTGGCGAATGCGATCGAGCGGCTCGGTGGAAAGATCACAGTCCGCGGCCATCAGGCTGACGCTCAAGAACCGTGGTCGCTGTTCGTCCAGCTGGCGTTTGCAGTGCATACGAGTGTCGCCTGCCATATCCATCATATTGCCCCGGGCCAAAACGACCCACGACTACCGATTAAAAATTCCGGATTCCCGAAGGCTGTTTTCAATGCTCTCGCCCAGCGAAAGAAAGGGCGCACAGATTGATCACGATAATTCTCGTGAAATTGGATGACATGAGGGCGAGGCTTTCCGTGTCGTTTTAAAGGCACGTGAAGATGGAAGACGAGATTTTCAGACCAAAACAAGCTGGGGCCTATCTCGGCGGAGTTTCGACCTCGACGTTGGCCAAATGGCGGCTCACCGGCAAAGGCCCCGAGTTCATCCGGATCGGCGAGCACTTGATCGGCTACCGCCGCTCCGCGTTAGACCGCTTTGCATCGCGAAGCGTTCAGCGCTCCACCAGCGAGCGTACGATTACCTCCTAGGCAAAAGTCAGCACAGCAGCGCAACGAGCGCTAACGGTTGAAAAAGGAAACGAAAACGTGACCATTCGGCATAAACCCGTTCGCGGGAATAACCTCGCTTTGCTCAAGATCAGGCAGGCAACTGTATTGCGGCTCATCTGGCTACGCGAACGTTCCACATCTGGCAGTCTCTACGTGGAGGCGGTCTTATGCCTCGCGCTGGGGCAGCCTCTCGATGGGGGCCACTGATGACAAGGAAGGCACGCAAAGTCACCGTCGCCAAAGCGGTTCGCCGCAAATGCCTGGAATGCTGCGGCGGGTCAGCGAAGGCGGTGGCTGAATGCCCCTCCGGAAATTGCCCCCTTTTTCAATTCAGGGCGGGCCGCGATCCCAACCGACCTCCGAGGACCGAGAAACAAGAAGCAAGCGCGCTGCAAAATTTTTGTCCGAAGGCTTCGAGGGCCGGCGATGATTAAACGCCAGCCCCTACTTCCCCGCCTTGTCGGCGTCGCGGGCCGATGTTTGAGTTCAATTGGCCAAGAGCGTGGGATACCCACTGCGCGGGCTATTTCGGTTGCACGCCATTGCGCGTGGTTTGATCAGTACAGGCCGCAATTGCCAGGTCACGTTCCCAAGGTGTGCCGAGGCCTCAATCGCGTTCAGATGGCTTCGCAAGTCGGCGACACGCCATGACAGCGGCTGCTTCGCAAAAAACTCGGCGCGAGTGCTTCGCGGCCGTTCCTTTTCGTGCACTCGGCGACGCACGGCTTACGCGCACAGAGCTGGCCATTCTTGGCGTCATCGCTGCCCATGACCGATTTCAGGCAAACGGTCGCGGGTGCGATGCCGGCCGTCCACGCATCGCGCATCTTGCGAATTGCGATATGGGCACCATGAGCCGTGCGATTACGCAGCTTGAACTCCTTGGGTATGTCAAGGTGTACGCGCATCCCGGCGACGGCCGCAAACGGATCTACTGCGTAATTTATGCTGACAAAGATTTTGAGATGCTGAGCGGTAAGACCAATCCAACGCCGCGCCAGAAGACGAGGCGAAAGCTACAAGGCCGTTACGAAAAAGGTGACGAGGTCGACACCGATCGCAACGAGATTGATGACGCAGAGAATTCAGGATTCGTTGATTCTACAGCTGAATTTCGGACCAATATATTCCCTGAAAGGGAGGAATACATTCCAAAAACGGGAACACATGCACCGCAACGGCCTCACTACGATAATGACGGCAATTGTCGCTCTATCACCTCTCGAGCATGTGAAATTGAACGACGCCTCAAGCAAGGGAAAATCACAAGGGAAGATGCGGTCGACCAATTGTACGAACTCCACTTGGAGGCGGACGAACAGTCAGAAAGGGCTCATTGTGAGCGCATTAACAGCAAGATTGATCCCGACAGCGACTGGTAAGACAACTCACGCTGCCGCGTGCTGGCGGAAGGAGTTACAAGAAGGCGTCTTTGCGAATGACGAAACGACTAGCGCGAATGTGTCTTTGTTCGCGTGCGAAACAAATTGTCGGCGTACGATGCAATCAAAAGGGTTCTCCCCTCAATGCGCTCTCGTCGGCGAGAATAATCTGGCGGCTTCCTGCCAGTGGGCTACAGAAGCGCGCTCATTTTGTTTCGGTGGTAAGACAGTTTGTGACGGCGTGGCTGAAACGATATCTACCCCACAAGACGCTGTTCGCGCGCGAGATAGAAACGCGACAAGGAATTCAACCGACATTGACAAAATCCGAGAGAAATTGCCGAACCCGTGACAGGGAGTCACGGAGTCGGCGACCGAAAAGCCCATGCATTCTGAGTGTTCGGCCTAGTTCAATTCGCCCGCGCTACCAACTTGCTACCAGCGCGCGCCGATGAGCCGCCTATTGGGGTAACTTTTTGCCCAGAACGCAGCATGGGCACCCCCCGGGGGTAAAAATGCGTGCGTTGTCTCAAGTGGATACATGTCGCCCGCAAATTTTTTATCGGCTGCAAGCCAGATGACAACGACGAATCCAGCTGCTCATGCTGCGCTCCCGAATTGCACGGCCCCTTAATTTCTTGATGGAATAACCGCGATCAGGAGACGGCCTTGTCAGGGACGGAGCCGCTTAGCGATCGGCGAAGGCGATCCTTTACAAGGCCGTCGACTGACGTGATCTTGCCGCCTGAAACTGATCCGGGCGAGATGCGAATTTTCGGGTACATTTCAAATGAAGGAGGATTGTGTCGATGCCGAGGAAACGATTTTCAGGCAAGCAGATCGCCTTTGCCTTGAGGCAGGCCAACTATTCCTCCGACGCTTTGTTCGCAAAAGGGTTTGGGACCGGGTTGTTTGTTAGGTCCGTGTAGTAATCATCTGGCAAGGAGCGGTCGCGGTGACAAATTATGCCGCGGTCGACGAGCGTGATCTTGTCGAGTGGAGCTCGGGTGCCGACCACGAGATAACGGACATCACTAGTGCCTCTATTCTCGAGGAAATGTCCGACTGCGACGCCCGCCTTGAAAGTCGCCGCGTCTCCAGGCTTTAGGATCGCTTCGGTATCCCCCTCGCAAAGCGTAACTTCTCCTTCCAGCACGAAGACCATCTCATCCTCTGCGGAATGCCAATGTTTCTCGGACGACCGCGACCCCGGTGGCATGATCTGCACATTCGCCCCAAGCTGTCTAAGGTCACCGGCCTCGCTGATCCAATAGGTCTGATTAGGGCCGCTATCGAGATAACCCGGCTCTTCCTCGAGGATCATTTCTTCAAAAGTGATCTTTGGCATGTCCGTTCCGTAATTTTTTACCTAACGGCACGCTAACCAGAAGCTGCGCAACTCGCGCTGTGCTACTTGGCGGCGTTTTTCGCAAATCGCGATTTGCGCATTGTCGTTAGCCCGATTTTATACCGCCGTTGACACCGGAGATTACCGAGCTACTTCAAAGCGCTGCTCATACCTGAGATAGAGTATTTTGTTTGGCGTATGCGTACCCACTATCCCGCACGCCCTTGAATGTAGGTTGCTGTTCTGGGATGGCTCGGGAGTTTGAACATTTGACTAGTCTCACCGAACTCCAACAATTCGCCAAGATACATGAAGGCCGTCCGGTGCGAAATACGCGCGGCTTGTCCCATGTTGTGCGTGACAATAACTATCGTCACACTCGCCGACAATTCCCTGATAAGCTCTTCTATCTTGGATGTAGCGATAGGGTCGAGAGCCGATGTTGGCTCATCCAATAACAGGATTTCGGGGTTCGGGGCTAGCGCTCGCGCGATGCAAAGCCGCTGCTGTTGTCCGCCGGATAATTCATAGGCTGATTGATGCAAACGATCCTTTGCTTCGTCCCAAATCGCGGCGCTGCGCATGGCGTTCTCAACTGCTTCATCAATTATTGCCCGGTTCTTCACGCCCCGCACCCGCAAACCAGCGGCGACATTTTCATAGACGGTCTTTGGAAACGGGTTGGGTTTCTGGAATACCATGCCGATCCGCAGTCTGACTAGGACGGGGTCAGATTGCGGGCCAATCAAGTTCTCGCCCTCTGGCTCAAGAATGATTTCGCCTTCGTAGCGATTACCTGGATAAAGGTCGTGCATACGGTTGAAGACGCGCAGCAATGTTGATTTCCCGCAACCGGACGGGCCAATTATGGCCGTTACCTTCCGATCCAGAACTGGCATGGTGACATTTTTCAAAGCCTGCATGCCATCAGAATAAAAAAAACTGAGGTTATTGATCTGGGCGCGTAAGGGCTCCAGCTCGATGAGCGGTTTGACGGGCGTCGACATCAACTGATCCATTCGTGATGTCTCAGAGTTGATGTCCGTAGCCATCTCTTGTTCCGGATTAGCGTTGACTGGCATGTAATCAATTCCTGTCCGCTTTGCGGAGCTGGTAACGGATCCAGATGGCAATTCCATTCAGGAAAAGCGTCAGGGCCAATAAAACAACGCCCGTCGCTGCGGCGTTGATATGGAAGCCTTCCTGCGGACGAGACAGCCAGTTGAACATCTGGATTGGCAGCACCGTGAACCCTTCGTTTAGCCAGGCGAACGAAATAAATGGAAATTCTGAGGACACGGGCGACGAGGGAAGGAAGGCAATGAAAGTCAAGGCGCCGATGGTGATTATAGGAGCGGTTTCGCCGATGGCGCGCGATAGACCGACGATGGCGCCGGTTAGAATCCCAGGGCGTGCGACGGGAATGATATACCGCCACATCACCTGCCATTGGTCTGCGCCCAAGGCATAGGCGCCTTCCTTTATAATGCGCGGTATCGATCGCACCGCCTCGCGGGTTGAAACGATAACAATGGGCAGGATGAGTAGCGCCAAGGTCATCCCCGCCACGAGGATCGTTTTGCCCAAGTTCATACCGTACACAAACAAGCCCAATGCAAGCAGCCCGTAGATGATCGAAGGTACGCCGGCGAGGTTCGAGACGTTAATTTCAATAAAGTTCGAAACAACGCCCTTCGTGGCATACTCTTCAAGATAGAGGCCGGCCGCCACTCCGATGGGAACAGCGAGAAGGGCAGTGACGAAGATCACAGCTAATGAGCCAACCCAAGCCGATAAAATGCCAGCGCGCCCAGGAAAGCGTGAGGGATAGCTTGTCATGAAGTCTAGATCGATCCTCGGAGCCCCACGGCTGACGAGGTCGGCGATGAGCGCCAGCAAAAGCGTCATGGCGACGGCCATGACGAACAGACCACCGGCTGCAAAGACAACGTCTTTCTGCTTGGCCGCGTGGACGGCGTTGAACCGCGAACGGTCGTTCTTAACCGAGCCACCTTTGTTGCTTGCGGTCTCGATCGTCATTTCAGTATGCCTCGCGGAACTTCCGCCGAAGGAAAAACCCAATAACATTGAAAGTCAGGGTGATGATGAAAAGCAGAAGGCCGACGGCAAAGATGGTGGTATAGGCCAGCGACCCATGCGCAACGTCGCCGAGGCTCATCTGGACGATATAGGCTGTGATGGTTGCGGCGCCTTCGCGTGGGTCCCAGGTCAAATTCGGATTCTGGCCGGCTGCAATCGCCAGAACCATGGTTTCGCCGACCGCGCGTGACATGCCCAGAATGAAGGCCGCTGTGATGCCTGAAAACGCGGCGGGTATGACCACCCGGATCGCCACTTGCCACTTCGCCATTCCTAGTGCGTAGCCTCCTTCGCGCAAACTATTCGGAACAGCGCGCATTGCATCCTCGCTCACCGAAACAACGTAGGGCAGGATCATGATGCCAAGGATTATGCCGGGGACCAGCAGATTTATTCCTTTTAGGCCGGGGATGATCTCCTGCAGGAAAGGCGTCATCACCAGCAAGGCGAAATAGCCATAAACGACCGTCGGAATTGCCTCCAGCATTTCTAACGCCGGTTTGATTGTTTCACGCACGGCCGGGCGGGCATACTCGCTCAGGTAAATGGACATGATCAGTCCGAAGGGGACCGCGATGAACATGGCTAGTGTTGCCGTCTGTATGGTTGCGGCCAGCAAGGGAAGAACGCCGAACTGAGGATCGGAAAACACTGGCGTCCACATTGTTCCAAAGAGGAAATCGGTCAACGGAACCTGCGCAAAGAAGCCCCATGAGTTGCGCAAGAGGATAACGACGATAGCCGTTGTCACGAACACCGAGAGGGCGGCGCTGAGGAACAGCAGGAGCCGCATCGCATTTGCGATCAGTCGGCGGCGCGCCAGAAAACCACTTTCGGCCAGTTCCGACGCCGTGGGGATCGCCGATTTCTTCAGTATACGCTCCACCTTGAAAAGGATTAACGATTGCGCCGAAGAGCCGCCATCAAGCCATTCAATTGGCTGCCAACAACTCTTCGACCGTTACGCCAACAAGGGATCCGTCAGCAAAAAAACTGCCGGTCTTGCGTTCCCTGATTTTCGCCTGGCCCAAGTCAAAGGCGCGTGGGGGAAGGGCAAGATAGCCAGTCGCAGAAACGAGTTTCGGCGCGGTTTCACTTGTCATTAAATACATCGCAAACGCTTCGACGTTGTCGCGTGTATCAAGGTGTTCCGCGTTCACATACATGAATAGCGGGCGAGTAAGCGGCTGATACGTGCCCGAAGCGGCGTTATCGGAGTTTGGCTCCACGCAATTACCATTCGGCTGTTTGATCGCAACAGCCTTCAGGCGGCTACGGTTTTCCTCAAGGTAGGCGACGCCGAGGAAGCCAAGTGCATCAAGGTCGGTCGAGACCCCCTGAACAGTGATGTTGTCGTCTTCGGTGGCGGTGAAGTCGCCGCGTGAGGTCGATTCCATGCCAACGATTGCGAGTGTAAAATAGTCATACGTCCCAGAGTCAGTCCCAGCGCCGAACAGCGTGATGGTCCGGTCCGGAAATCCGTCCCGCACCTGTTTCCAATTATTGATCCGGCCTTGGGCCTCTGGTTCCCAAATTTTTTTCAACTCGGCGACGGTCATGCAGGTCGCCCAGTGATTTTCCAGGTGAACGACGTTTGCGAGGGCGTCCATCGCTATTGGCAATTCAACGAAGCTAACGCCGTTTACTCTGCACTCTTGGGCTTCCGAAGCTTTTATCGGCCGCGAAGCACCAGAAAAGCTGGTTTCGCCCCGGCAAAACTTCTTGAAGCCGCCACCAGTTCCAGAAAGGCCTACCACCACGCGGTTGCCCGTCGTTATCTGGAATTCTTCAGCAAACGCTTCGGAGATAGGGAAAACCGTTGAAGAACCGTCGATCTGAATAGCTTGCGAAGAATCTCCCGATCCACCGCAGCCGGAAACGGAAAACGCGACACACGCGGCGATCAATAAGATGTCCGAGCGCAAATTGGGCCCCGTGTTTGCCAGCCAAGATCCGAACTCCATGATATCAACGCTATCAACGCTTGACATCAGACTTTTTTCAATGCGTAACGACTATCATAAAAACTTCACAACAACGCCGTAGCGGATTTTGGGGATTGATAGCCTGCAGAACGTGAGCAATCGCAGCGCAGTCTCGCTGCCATAGGCACCGCGCTAGACGGCGAGGGCCTCCGGGTCTTAAGGTTCTCTTCGTCCCTATCAACTAGCAAAGCCGACGTTGCAGCCGAGACTAATAGATTCATCGGACCACAATTTCGGAAGTAGACCAACGGAGACGTCCGGCGAAGTCCCGCCCTATAGTGGTGAGGCAGCCGAATGAAACAATCGAATTTACCCAGCCAGGACGCCATCTGACGGCTGCCAACGAATAGATACTTCCAGCACAGCTTGTCGATCGCCTTCATGTGGGCGAACGTTTCCTCGCTCGCCGGCAAAGGCTGACATTAGAGCGTTTAGCGGGAGATGTTCAGCACCCGGCAGGTGCGCGCTCATGCTAAGCTTCGGTTGATCTGGCTGGATCAGTTTGCGCCGGTCGCCGGAGTTCATGGATTGAGGTGGTCCCAGAAAACTGGACAGTGATCTAAGGTATATCCCGACAGTCGAAGGGATATCGAGCATGGGACGAAAGAGGCGGAAGTTCACCGACAGTTTCAAGGCGCAGGTGGCGCTGGAGGCGTTGCGCGGTGACCGAACGATCCAGGAGATCGCGGCGAAGCATAATGTGCTGCCGACGCAGGTCAGCACCTGGAAGAAGCAGGCCGTCGAGGGGATGGCGGATGTGTTTGCCAAGGGCGGCGGCGCTGATGATCGCGAGGCTGAAGTGAAGGAACTGCACGCCAAGATCGGGAGGCTGGCCGTGGAGAATGATTTTTTAGCCAAAGGGCTCAAGCTATGAGCCCCGGCGAACGACGCAACATGATCCAGCCTGACCATCCGAAGCTGAGCCTCAGCGCGCAGTGCCGGGTGCTGAACATCTCCCGGTCAACGCTCTACTACCGGCCGCTGCCGGCGAGCGCGGAGGAGCTGGCCATGATGAAGGAGATCGACAAGCTGTTCACCAAGTATCCGTTCTTCGGCAGCCGCCAGATCGCGACATGGCTGGCGCGGGACGGGATCAAGGTGGGACGCCACCGTGTGCGCCGCCTGATGCGCCAGATGGGCCTTCAGGCAGTCTATCGAAGGCCAAAGACCAGCCAGCCACATCCGGCCCATCCGGTCTTCCCTTACTTGCTGAAGAGCCTGGAGATCACGCGGCCCAACCACGTCTGGTGCGCCGACATCACCTTTATCCCGGTCAGCCGGGGATATCTGTACCTCGTGGCCATCATGGACTGGGCGACGCGCAAGGTGCTGAGCTGGCGGGTGTCGAACACAATGCATGCGGACTTCTGTGTGGACGCGCTGAACGAGGCCATCGGGAAGTACGGCCCGCCGGAGATCATGAACACGGATCAGGGCAGCCAGTTCACCGGATCAGACTGGATCAATACGCTCACCGAGGCGAAGGTCCGGGTCAGCATGGACGGGCGGGGCCGATGCATGG
>CAZSBU010000031.1:0-6998 GCA_964605055.1 uncultured Caulobacterales bacterium
CGCATCTCCGCGCCGCGCTTCATCGCTGCGATCAAGCGCGCCTCCTCGGCAGCTCTTTCGATAAACGCCTCGTTGTCGTCAGTGTACATCTCCCACTTTTCAGAATCGATCCGGATGGACGGAGCTGGCGCCGCGTTAAGCTGGTAACCCGTCATCAGGCTAGGCTGGTTGCGCGCCGCGCCCGATTTCCATGAGGCAACAAGAAAAAAAACCGACCCGTGATTGACCGATGCCGGAGCCAACTCCTGAGCGTCGGTTGCTGCATAGCAAATGCGCTCGCCGCCATCCTCCTTAACGAACACGCTCCACTTCTTGAATGTGGCGACAGGTTGCGGCTCAGCCGCCTTTATCGCCAGTGAGAAGGGCGAGAATAGTGTCGCGATGGCGGCAATTAGAGGCATGGCTGAACGCATAGAAAACTCCTAATTTGTTTCATTTCGGCGCCCTCACCCGAAGCGCTTTGAGGGCCGGATAGCCCAAACGTTCCCATTACGGTGAGAACTGCCCCTAGCGCCTCCCGGCTCAATTGCGTCACTGCGGGCAATCCGCCATAAGTTTCGCGAAACTTTTTGATTTCGCCAACGGAGGCAATCGGTGATCCCAGGCCGCGACGAATTGAAGACGAAAACGACTTTAAATGTGGGCGATAAAGCCTACGCGATCTATAGCCTCAAAGCGGCCGAACGTCATCTGGGAGATCTTTCGCGCCTGCCCGTTTCCCTCAAGGTGCTTCTCGAAAATCTATTACGTTTCGAAGACGCTCGGTCGGTATCAGTGGAAGACCTAAGGGCATTTGCAGAATGGCTCAAGACCGGCCGTTCCGACCGTGAGATCGCCTACCGCCCGGCAAGAGTGTTGATGCAGGATTTCACCGGCGTGCCGGCGGTCGTCGACCTTGCCGCCATGCGCGACGCTATGAGATCGCTCGGGCGCGATCCGGAAAAAATTAACCCATTGGCGCCCGTCGATCTTGTGATTGATCATTCGGTGATGGTCGACCATTTCGGCGCGGCGGATTCTTTCGCGCGCAATGTAGAGCGCGAATATGAACGCAACAATGAACGCTACCAGTTTCTGAAATGGGGACAGGGCGCGTTCGACAATTTCCGCGTCGTGCCCCCGGGCACGGGGATCTGCCATCAGGTCAATCTCGAATATCTTTCTCAGACGGTATGGACTGCCGAGTACAAAGGCGAAACCTACGCCTATCCTGACACGCTCGTTGGCACGGACAGCCATACGACGATGGTGAACGGACTTTCCGTACTCGGATGGGGCGTCGGCGGCATTGAGGCGGAGGCGGCCATGCTGGGCCAGCCGGTTTCGATGCTCATCCCCGAGGTGATCGGTTTCGAATTGGCCGGACGCATGCCGGAAGGTTCGACCGCCACGGATCTCGTGCTCACAGTCACGCAAATGCTGCGCAAGAAAGGCGTCGTCGGCAAATTTGTCGAATTTTTCGGCGACGGTCTCGATCACCTGTCGTTGGAGGATCAAGCGACGATCGCCAACATGGCTCCCGAATATGGCGCAACGTGCGGCTTCTTCCCCGTCACCGCAGAGACGCTAAGATACCTGAAAGCGACCGGGCGAAACCCCGATAGGGTTGCGCTCGTCGAGGCTTATGCGAAGGAACAGGGCCTCTGGCGGGATGCCTCGAGCCCCACACCGATTTTTTCAGATACTCTCCGGCTTGATCTGTCGAGCGTTTCAACGTCGCTAGCTGGACCGAAACGCCCGCAAGACAGGGTTCTGCTGCGTGATGCGGCCGCGTCTTTTGCGACCGCTCTCGACAAAGAATACGGGCTAGCTGAAACGGCCGACACCCGCGTAATGGTCAGCGGCAAGACATTCGATCTCGGACATGGCGACGTTGCTATTGCCGCCATTACGTCATGCACTAACACGTCCAACCCTACAGTGCTGATCGCCGCAGGGCTCGTTGCTCGCAATGCCCGCCGGCGCGGCCTGTCCGCCAAGCCTTGGGTGAAAACCTCGCTCGCGCCCGGCAGCAAAGTGGTGACAGACTATCTCGAAAAAGCAGGGCTTCAAGGTGACCTCGACGCGCTGGGTTTTAATCTTGTTGGTTACGGATGCACCACCTGCATCGGCAATTCAGGCCCGCTCGACGAAGCGATCAGCGAGGCAATCGCCAAACACGATATTGCCGTAGCGGCTGTCCTGTCGGGCAATCGCAATTTCGAAGGCCGGATTTCACCCGATGTAAGAGCGAACTATCTGGCCTCGCCGCCCCTAGTAGTGGCGTACGCGATTGCAGGCTCGATGCGCATTAACCTGACAGAAGAACCGCTCGGTCAGGATCAGAACGGAAATGACGTATACCTCAAAGACATCTGGCCCACGAATCGCGAGATCGCCGAAGTTGTTCGCGAACATGTCACAGCGCGCCTGTTCGCGACCCGTTATGCCGATGTCTTCAAGGGCGACGAACACTGGCAGGCGATCAACAGTGGGGATGGTCAAACATATCGTTGGCCGGCCTCAACCTATGTTGCGAACCCTCCCTACTTCCGCGACATGACCCTGACGCCAAAGCCAGTGGAGCCGATAGCCAATGCGCGAATCCTGGCCCTTTTTGGCGACTCGATCACGACCGACCACATATCGCCCGCCGGTTCGATCAAGGAGTCGGGACCAGCCGGGTTATACCTCAAGGCGCATCAAGTAGCGGCCTCCGAGTTCAACTCCTACGGCTCGCGTCGAGGCAATCATGATGTAATGATGCGAGGGACGTTCGCTAACATCCGTATCCGGAATCAGATGTTGACCGACATTGAAGGCGGATTGACGCAACACTTTCCGAGTGGCGAGATTTTGTCCATCTACGACGCTGCGATGCGTTATCAAGCCCAGAATGTTCCGCTCGTTGTATTCGCGGGCAAGGAATACGGCACCGGTTCTTCGCGCGATTGGGCGGCGAAAGGAACGGCGCTACTGGGCGTGCGCGCGGTCATTGCTGAAAGCTTCGAGCGGATCCATCGTTCGAACCTTGTAGGCATGGGCATCTTGCCGCTGCGGTTCACGGACGGTCAATCCTGGCGTTCGCTGGGCTTGACGGGAGAGGAACGCGTAACGATCCCCGACGTCGGTAAATTGGGCCCTCGTCAGACAGTAAAAATGATGGTTGCCGCGCCTGACGGGACTGCTCGCGAAATCGAGGTCGGCGTGCGGATCGACACGGCGGACGAGTTAGAATATTTCCGCCATGGCGGCATCCTGCATTATGTCGTACGCAGTTTGGCCGCCTGATCCTGCCACGCGCCGGCTTTTCGCGGCTGCCGCCGAATTGTAAATTGAGCGGCGGCTGCGCCTTTAGCGTGGACGCGCGGGGAGAAATTTAGATGGAAGTCGCAATTGTCGTTCCTCTGATCGTTTTCGCCAGCATCGTGCTGATGATCGCTACGCCGTTCTATTTCAAACACCGCAATCAACGGATCATCTACGAGGCGATCAAGACGACTGTCGAAAAAACCGGCTCCGCCGATCCAGCGTTGATTGACGCCATTGCTCAGGACGGTGTTGGCCCGCATCGCGACCTACGGCGCGGCATACTTTTGTTGTGTCTCGCCATTGCAATTGGCGGCCTCTCTCTTTTCACCGATGCGGATTTCCCCTTCATCGGCGCGGCTTTGTTTCCCGGACTGATTGGATCTGCGTTCATCGGTTTCCATTTCTTCCTTCCGCGCGAGATCACCGTCTGATCACAACCGCGTAATGACAACCTAAGGTTGGTGGTCCGTCGAGCAGACGGAAATACCGTCCTGCAACTCATGGTCGAGCGGGCGCGAGGGGATCGCGTTCCACATCGGCGCATTTTGCGGGGGCGGTAGAATTGGTAGAGGCTGCAAGGCGGGCAAATTTTCTTTGCCTGATTGTTTCATTTTTGACAATTGGAATTGGAAGCGCAGACGCTTCTCCTTGGGGAAGGGCGCCGGGCGCATTCTTTCTTTCCTCCCGGTTCGATTATTTCTCCGCTGCTGCCGCCGAAGCGCGGTTTGAACGCTACGAGAGCAATACCTATGGCGAGATTGGCTTGCCGGCAGCTTTCACGATTGGCGGTAAAGTTGTTTACGGAACGTCCATTGCTACCGGCGATTTGACGCCGACAGCGGCTTCAGGCGTTTCCGAGGCAGAGTTATTTCTACAGCGAGAGCTCATCCGGAAAGGCGGTTCAGTAGTCGCCCTCAAATTGACCGGAGCCTCGCCCACACGCTTCGCCGCAGGGGCACGCCCCGGTTTTGTGAGCGACGGTGCTGACCTCGAAGCGCGCGTTCTTTATGGAGCGACGATTGTTGAGCGACCGCTCAAGGTTTTTGCGACGGCGGAAGCCGGATATCGGCGGCGTTTCGGCGACGGGGCGGACCAAGTTCGCCTCGACGGTCTGGTCGGTGTTGCGCCGACGCCCCGACTGCTTTTTCTCGGTGAGGTGTTGTCGTCTGTTTCTGCCCGCAACGAACAGCTAGGCGGCTCGGATTTCGACATCGTGAGGGCCCAGTCGTCAGCGGTGGTCAGGTTTTCCAAGCGGTGGGCGATTCAAGGCGGGGCCAGCTTCGAATTTGCTGGGCGCAACGTTCTTTTAGGCGAGACATACTTCGTCGGTCTGTGGACGGAGTTTTAGTCTTGAAAACGCCTAAGAGTCATCTTCTCCATCCCTACTTTAATCGTCCTGTCGATAAATCGGCCTGATCCAATATGCGCGACGAAGCTAAGAGCGATATGTTCGATCCTCAACTTCAAAACTTTGCGGAACTACGGCAATATGTGAAGGAACAGCGATTTCCGTTGCGCCGGCGCCGATACGGACAGATCGAATATCTAGCGGCAAATCATTCCGTTTCGTCGCATCAGAGAAAATTTCCACTGCGCCCGCTCGTTGTAGTGACGGAGGCAGAGTTCTCGCAAACGCTTCTGCGCCGATTTAACCCTGAAATGACTGAGACAGCGAGATCTAAGCTCCGGCTGACGCGGCCGAAAGATTCGGCGCACAGGCTGCTGGACGTTTCACAATCCGTCGGCCTTTTGCTGATTTTACTGGTGGTCTCGCTTGCGTTTTACCATGCGCCGTTAATGACACTAGTAGCCGCCAACGCCGTCGCAACGTTTTACTATATCGCAATCATCGCCTTTCGATTCCGTTTGGCTGCGCTGGCGCTTAACACAGATGAGAAGCCGAGTTTTTCTGCGCCAGCGCTGGAAGACCATGGTTTGCCTATCGTGACCGTCCTTGTACCGCTGTTTGACGAAGCTGATTGCTTGCCGACTCTAACGCTCGCACTGGAGAAAATCGACTATCCGCCGAAGAAGCTGGACATCAAACTAATCTTTGAGGAATCAGACGCGCCAACGCGCGCAGCGGCGGAGGCGCTAAACCTTAGCGACCGGTTCGAATTGATCGTTACACCAAGCTCCCAACCACAGACGAAACCGAAGGCTTGTAACTTCGCCTTGCCGCTTTCACGCGGCGCATTGGTCGTCGTCTACGATGCGGAAGACGAGCCGGAGCCCGACCAAATCCGGAAAGCGGCTGCCGCATTCGCGTCGGCGCCGCCCGACGTAGCCTGCTTCCAAGCGCGTCTAAATTTCTACAACGCCGATGAAAATTGGCTAACGCGCCTTTTTGCTCTGGAATACGCATTGTGGTTCGACAATCTGCTTCCCGCCCTGCAAAAGGTTGCAGCGCCAATCCCGCTCGGCGGCACGTCCAACTTCCTCCGGACGCAAACCCTCCTCGAACTTGGCGGATGGGACGCTTACAATGTGACAGAAGATGCTGATCTCGGGATGCGCCTTGCGCGTGCGGGCTATCGAACCGAACTGCTGGATTCCACAACCTTTGAGGAAGCTAATTGTTCAACTGGCAACTGGCTTCGCCAGCGCTCCCGGTGGATGAAGGGTTACATGCAGACGTGGGCGGTGCATCTTCGCGCAAGCCGCCACGCGAAAACACAAACTTTGACGAAGTCCTTAAGCGCCAAAGCGTCAGTCCACCTGTTCTTGGCGGGCAATTTCTTCGGCGCATTGATCAATCCGCTGCTATGGGCAATCTTCATCTGGTGGCTGGCGACCGGGACGAAGGCAGTGGAAGCGCTGTTTCCCGGTCCGCTGTTGGGGCTGAATTTGTTTGCATTGATCGCGGGAAATTTCCTTTTCATCTATCTGGCCATGATCGCGCCTTTAAGGCGCGGCTGGACACACTTGGCGCCCGCTGCACTGCTTGCGCCGGTCTATTGGTGGCTCACGTCGGTGGCCGCTTATCGCGCCTTGTTCCAACTCGTTTTCCGGCCGTTCTTTTGGGAAAAGACGCGCCATGGCATAAGCGCCATAGCAAAGCTAAAGCGCGCTCAGGCAATGGGATCGCAGCATCATTGACGCGCGGATCGCGGGGACTAGGGGGATTGTAGCCTTGACGCCTATTTCAACGCCCGTATCAACGCCGGTGGGGTTGGGCTCGGCTACCGACCTCGCGACAGCATTTCTGCCAAGCGCCGGTCTGTCAGCCGCCGCCGGATTGCTTGTTGTTGGTGCTCTGGCTTGGACGATCGGTCCGCGCCGGCGGTTGGACGCACGGTTGATCCGGACAATCCTCGTCCTTCTCAATCCTGTCGTGGCGCTAGCGGCGCTGACAGCGCCAGCGAGTTTATACCTTCTCGCGGCAGCGCTTCTAATCTTTGACGGTCTTGTCCGGTTGCGTACCGAGCCTAGCGACAGCGCGACGGTTGGATTGGGGCTTAGGCTTGCGGGGGGAGCCGTCCTATCGAATGGGGTGTTGGCGCTCTATCCCCTGCTCCTCGCGTCTACGCCAGCACTTTCGCCCTGGCGCGAAGAAAGCAGGAAAATCAGAGGGTTTTCGTTAATTCTGTGGACACCGCTTGCAATGCTAACTATGGGTGCAGGCTATCTTGCGTGGATTTGGGGATGGCCGGACCTCACGGCGGCGCCGAACGACAAGTTCGAGGTGTCGTCCTCGATGGGGTTCA
>CAZSBU010000031.1:7008-11795 GCA_964605055.1 uncultured Caulobacterales bacterium
GGGGCTTGACCCAGGACGCGGCAGGCTTGCGCGGCGGGACTATGGCGCTCAGCCTCATCGGGCTTGCCGCGGTCGCTTCAGGCCGGCCACGCCGCACGCCAGCCAGCAAACGTCAATTTGAAGGCGGCGCCCTTTGGGTCGCCTGGATCTTGGGCGCCATCCTCGCATGGCTGCTCGTGACCTAACGGATTGCCCTTGCCATCGGCGGGGGACGCTTCCTATCTGCCCACCGGCGCGCCTCGTTGAAGCTGTCGGTCTCGCCCCAAGGAGTAATCCACGTGACGTCGTTAAGCGGACTGCCCTATCGAAAAATGAACGGGCTTGGCAACGACTTCGTCATTATCGATTTACGCGGACAAGAGGCGAGGATGACCAGCGACGCAGCTAGGGCGCTCGCCGATCGCTCGTCCGGCATCGGCTGCGACCAGGTTATAACGATTGAAGACCGGGACGGCGGCCCATTCATGGGGGTGTGGAACGCCGATGGTGGCGAGGTAGGGGCCTGCGGTAACGCTGCGCGGTGCGTGGGCGCCATTCTGATGGATGAAAGTGGCGAGCAGGAAGTGGGCTTTGACACAATGTCGGGCGCTATTGCGGCCTCGCGCATTTCGGAAGGCAGAATCGCCGTTGATATGGGCGCGCCAAGGTTTAACTGGCGACAAATTCCGCTTGCCGAACAGGTCGACGATACGCGCTTTGTCGACATTAAGCTGGGACCGATCGACAAGCCCGTGCTTTGGGGTCCGTCTGCAGTGAACATGGGCAACCCACATTGTATTTTTTTCGTGGATGACGCCGAAGCGCAGGCGCTCGACCGGTTCGGACCGATGATTGAAAACCATCCGATGTTTCCAGAACGCGCGAATGTCAGCGTCGCGGAGGTGCGCGGCAAACATCTCATCAGGTTGCGCGTATGGGAGCGTGGCGCTGGAATTACGAAGGCTTGCGGAACGGCCGCATGCGCCGCACTTGTGGCGGCTGTCCGTCGTCGTCTTACTGCGCGAAAGGCAACCGTGGAACTCGACGGTGGGCGTCTCGCGATCGAATGGCGCGAAGACGATCACGTCATTATGACGGGCCCGTATGAACTTGAATACGAGGACGAACTCCCCGCCGGGCTGTAAACCGCGCGGCGGCGCCCCTCTCAACCGACCGGAACTGTGAAAAGGCGAATATTGCCCGCATGCACGGGCGCCGCCAATGTACGCCGCACGCGCCGCCAATCTGTTGTTGTTCCCGGAAAACAAAAATGCCCCAGCCTTCGGATGCCCTGACGCCGACAACGCCCAGTCAGCGCCGGATCGCCTTCGCCATTCTGCTTGCCGGCGTCGTATGCATGGGCATGGGTCAGACAATCGTGTTTGCTGTCCTGCCCCCTATTGCGCGGAGCATCGGCCTTGGCGATGCAAGCGTCCTGTCGATATTCATGACCTCGGCGGCATTCTGGGTGATTTCCAGCCCGATCTGGGGAGGGCTTAGCGATCGCTTCGGGCGTCGGATTTTCATCCTGCTCGGACTATCCGGCTACGCCCTTTCTATGACACTCTTCGCCCTAACAATAGGTATCGGCCAGAGAGGGGCAATAGCAGGCGCCCTGCTCTATTTCCTTCTTCTCCTCACCCGAAGTATTTACGGCGTAATCGGATCGGCAACGCCAGGAGCCGCGCAGGCCTATATAGCCGACCGCACGCCAATCGAACGACGCGCAGCAAGTTTGTCTGGCTATTCGGCCGCATTCGGCTTTGGAGCAATGGTTGGTCCAGCATTCGCGAGCGCCTTTGCCAATGTTGGCCCGTTGGCCCCGTTGTATGGTGTGGCTGCAGTCGCGGCGGTTTGCGCCGGATGCGTCATTGCATTCCTTCCGGAGAAGACGCCACCCCGTGAACGCGTTCATCGCCCGCGCCTTAGCGCATTAGACAAGCGTATTCGGCCGTTCCTCATCTTTGGACTGGCGACCGGGATCGCCTTATCGATACCGGTTCAGTTCATCGGCTTTTACACGATTGACCGTTTGGGCTTGTCCGGTCCAGCGGCATTGCAGGCGGTAGGAATTGCGCTCAGCGCGTCCGCCGGCGCCTCCCTTCTCGCGCAGCTTTTCCTCGTGCAGCGCATGAACTTCGAGCCGGTCGAATTAATGCGCGTTGGTCCCATCGCGCTATGCATCGGTCATGCTTTGATCGCATTTGGCTCATCGACCGCCATAGTCGCGTGCGGCATGGCGATGTCAGGTCTGGGCGCTGGACTGCTGATCCCGGGAGCCGCCGCCGGCGCATCCGTCTCGGTGTCGCCGGAGGAGCAAGGCGGCGCCGCAGGGCTTTCAAATGCAGCCGGCGCATCGGGCTTTATCTTCGCGCCCCTAATCGGATTTTCGCTCTATTCGATTGATCCTCGAGCGGTGTTCCTCGCCACCGCGTTGATCGGGGCCGGCGCGGCGAGCTATGCATTCGCGATGAAATCAACCCGCACCCTGCGCTGAACTCTCACAGTCAGCGCCAGGCGATTAGGGCGCTGGCGTTGCAACTCGAATATGCAGTTCTTTAAGCTGTTTTTCAGTCGGCTCTGAAGGGGCCTGCATCATCAGGTCCTGCGCCTGTTGGTTAAGCGGAAACGCGATGACTTCCCTCAGATTTTCAACCTCCGCGAGCAGCATGACAATACGATCGATGCCGGGCGCCGATCCGCCGTGCGGCGGTGCGCCAAACCGAAAGGCATTCAGCATGCCGCCAAATTTCGCTTCGACTACGTCGCGCGAATAGCCGGCGATTTCAAACGCTTTGATCATGATATCCGGCTTGTGATTGCGGATAGCGCCAGATGAGAGTTCGATGCCGTTGCACACGATATCGTACTGGAAGGCCGTCATACTGAGGATGGTCTCCGTATCAGCCTTATCGAGCGCGAGGAATTGGCCATGATCGAAGTTTGGCATCGAAAACGGGTTGTGTGAGAAGTCGATTTTCTTCTCATCCTCATTCCACTCGAACATCGGAAAATCGACGACCCAGCAGAACCGGAATTCCCCGTCGGCAACAAGGCCGAGTTCCGCGCCAACCCGGTTGCGCGCAAGACCGGCAAATTTGTAAAATTGCTCGGGACGTCCCGCGACAAAGAAGACAGCATCGCCCGATTTCAGGCTGAACTGGGTGCGGATGGCTTCTGCGCGTTCCGGCCCGATGTTCTTGGCGACCGGGCCGGCCGCTTCCAACGCTCCGCTTTCCTCGCGCCAGAAAATGTATCCAAGCCCTGGTTGTCCCTCCCCTTGCGCCCAAGAATTTATTCGATCGCAAAACGCACGGCTGCCGCCAGTTGGAGCTGGAATGCCCCAGACTTCGACCTTCGCATCCTTCTCGAGCATCCCTGCGAAAACCTTGAAACCGGAGCCGCGGAATTGATCGGAAACGACCTGCATGACGATTGGGTTGCGCAAATCCGGTTTGTCCGATCCGTACTGCCGGATTGCGTCGCGATAAGCGATGCGCGGAAATGGTGGCTTTGTGACCTGCCGGCCAGCGCTGAACTCTTCGAACACGCCCGCGAGCACCGGCTCAATGGCGGCGAAAACATCTTCCTGCGTTACGAAGCTCATCTCGAAATCAAGTTGATAAAACTCGCCGGGACTTCGATCGGCCCGCGCGTCCTCATCGCGGAAACAAGGCGCTATCTGGAAATAGCGATCAAAGCCCGCAACCATCAGTAATTGCTTGAATTGCTGCGGCGCCTGCGGAAGCGCATAGAATTTACCCGGGTGCATCCGCGAAGGCACCAGAAAATCTCGCGCGCCCTCAGGACTAGACGCTGTGAGGATTGGGGTCTGAAATTCAGTGAACCCTTGCGCGTTCATCCGTTCCCGGAGGGAGGAAATGACCTTGGCGCGCAGCGTGATATTCCGGTGCAACGTCTCGCGCCGCAGATCAAGGAACCGGTACCGCAGACGCAAATCTTCAGGGTACTCGGGTTCGCCGAATACGGGGACGGGCAAATCCTCCGCCGTTGACAAAAGCACGAATTGAGTAATGCGGACCTCTATCCCGCCGGTGGAAAGACTGGGATTTACCGTGGCCGCGCTGCGCGCAACCACCTCGCCGTCGATACGGATAACGCTTTCCTGACGGACGCGTTCGATCTCACCGAAAAACTCCGCCTCGGGTTCGACGACGAGTTGGGTCAAGCCGTAATGATCACGCAGGTCGATAAACAAGAGCCCGCCATGGTCCCGTTTTCGGTGCACCCAACCAGAAAGCCGGACAATTTGTCCGACGGCGTCCGGGCGCAGGGCCCCGCACGTGTACGACCGATAGGAATGCATGAAAACCTCGTGTTTTGAAGCGTCCGGGAGTGGCGAGCCGCCTCCGGTTTGTCAAGGCTGCATGGGGTGACGACTGGCCGCCTCGCTGTTAGAAGCGCCTTTCATGCGAATAATCACCACAACCGACGAACTTGCTGAATTCGCCCGCGAGGCGCGTCAACGGCCATTCGTAGCCGTCGACACCGAGTTCATGCGGGAAAGGACCTACTGGCCTATCCTCTGCCTCATTCAAGCCGCCGCTGAAGGAATTGAGGCGATCATCGACCCGATGGCGGACGGCATTGATCTCAGTCCCTTCATGGAACTTCTAGCTGATCCGGGTGTAGTAAAAGTCTTCCATGCCGCCAGGCAGGACGTGGAAATATTTCATTTCCTTACCCAGGACGCCCCGCGCCCGCTCTTTGACACCCAGATTGCGGCGATGGCTTGCGGATTCGGTGATCAGATCGGCTACGAGCCACTGATGCGCACGCTCCTCGGC
>CAZSBU010000031.1:11805-17080 GCA_964605055.1 uncultured Caulobacterales bacterium
CATCAATCGACAAAGGTTCCCGATTCACCGACTGGGCGCGCAGGCCACTCTCGGAGGCGCAACTAACCTATGCCCTGTCCGACGTAACCTATCTCCGCAGCGCGTACCCACTGCTTTTGGAAAAGCTGGAAACGGAGGGGCGTCAGCGATGGGTTGAGACAGAGATGCAGGCGCTTGCCGATCCGGCTCTTTATCGCATCGAACCCGCCACTGCATGGAAACGCTTGAAACTCCGCAGCGTTCGGCCCGGAGACCTTGGGCCGATTATCAAGCTTGCTGAATGGCGTGAGCAAGAGGCCCAGGCGCGCGACCTGCCGCGCGGGCGCGTGTTGAAAGATGAAACCTTGTTTGAACTTGCGCGCCTGAAACCGGGCAACGTCGATGATCTTGGAAGAGCCCGTTCCCTGCCCACTGGCTTCGAACGATCCCGCGCCGGCGCAGCGATTCTTGACGCCATCGCGGCGGGAAAATCGCTACAGCGGTCTGAATTGCCCAAGGTCAACGACGATACGCGCCGGCCTTCTCCGCCGGCAGACGTCGTAGACCTCTTGAAAGTGTTATTGAAACGTCAGTGCGAAAAATTCGGAGTTGCGCCAAAGCTCATCGCGTCTAGCGCTGATCTTGAGGCCATCGCATGCAGCGATAACGCGGATGTCCCAGCCATGAACGGCTGGCGGCGGGAAATTTTCGGCGATTTCGCGCTTAAACTTAAGCGTGGTGAGATTGGCCTGCGGCTAGTCGATGGGACGATCGATCTTGTCGACGCCAATGGTCAGTCTACGTAACGCTCAGCCGCAATGACTCCAAACGCGTTCGCAAGGCTGTCGAGCCGGCGACGAGCCATATCCTCCATCAGCGGTCTGAGGCGCAGCGGCGCTTCGAGCACCAATGCCCCACCCTCGAGCTTCAGGCGCGCCGCCATGAGCGGACCCGGCATTTTCGGCGAGTAAGCTGCTGCCGCTCGAAGAGCGAGCCCGACCCGGATAGCATGAAGTTTATCCTCTGGCGCCAGAAGAGCTAGCGGAGCTGGGTCCGGGTAGGCCGTACGCCTTCCTTCATGCCGACAATAAAGCGACAAAGCGATGGCAACTCGGTCAGCGTGGGATAGTCCGGTGAAGGGTCCCCGAAGCGCCGTGTCGAATGCCTGCGCGCCGCGTAGGTCAGGATGGAAAAAAGATCCTATATCGATCAGCAATGCGGCCGCGATCCGACGCCGTCGGAGCATCGGCGACTCATCAACGAATAGCGGCGCGATGAAATTCGCGGCCACCTCGCCGCTTTCCGGTGTAGGCGACAGTCGTGAGGCAAGAAACCGCGCGCTTTCGAACAAAGGGTCAATCTGACGCTGAGTATCGCTTAGAGCCTCGAACAATAAACCCTCGCGCACGCCGCCGGCGCAAACAACGACCTCTTGCAAACCGGCCCTCTCGATTACCGCCTTCATGACTAGAGCCGCCAAGGGGAGCGTATCTATTCGCCTTGACGCGACGCCCGGGATTTCCTCTAACGAGGCGCGGCTTTGGCGCGCCACCAAATCGCAAATCTCGATCGCCTGCTTTGCGGAGATCTCATAGTGATGCAGAACCGGCAAAGGATGGCTTTTGACGCGCATGTGAATGCGCGCCAGCGTGCGCCATGCGCCGCCCACGGCAAATAGGCGCGGGAATCGCGATTTGACCAGCCACTCGACTTTGCCAAGGCTAGCGTCGATCAGGCGCTTGGCGGCGGATTGGTCAGTTCCCGCCTGCTGCATCAATCGAAGCGGTCCAATTGAAAGGCTCGTCATGTCGCCTATGGCGCCCTCGACTAGGCTTACGAGTTCAAGACTTCCTCCACCCATGTCGCCAACAAGTCCGGTTGCAGATGGCTCAAGGGACACAACGCCAAGCGCAGCAAGGCAGGCCTCTCGATCGCCGCCGATTACTTCAACTTCGAAGCCAATATCGCGAACGGCCTCAACGAATTCGGGACCGTCCGCGGCCTCACGCACGGCGGCCGTCGCAATGACACGGGTCGTGGGCCTGCCATTTTCATCAAGCAAGAGCCGGAAACGGCGAAGCGTAGCAAACGCCGACGCAACGGCTGCCGGATTTAAAGCGCCATTCGGTCCGACGTCGCGACCGAGTCCGCAAAGCGCCTTTTCATTGAAAATCGCAAATGGCGAACGCAGAGGGCCCTCATAGATAACAAGACGGATTGAGTTGGAGCCTATGTCGATAACGGCTTGCCGGCCGAGCGCTGCCGAGCCGCTTCCGGTGTTCAGCGTTTGCATGATTGCTCCGCCAGATCGTACCCGGTGGCCCCCACCCGAAATATACGCCCTCGGGTGCGCAGCGCCATTATGACCGCGGCTTCAGCGGCCGCGGGGCGCGATTGTCGATCGATGCTCCTCGACCTGATAGAGAAGGATTGATCATCATGAACGTATGAACATTGAAAGGCGCGCCGTCCGTCGGCGATTTAATCCGTTCGTAGGAGCCTGTCGGCCCGAGGCGCCAGCTTTGCGCCTCGTCATTCAAATTGGCTACCATTATCTGATCCAGCACTTGCCGGTGCACGGTTGGATTTTCAATCGGACAGAGCACCTCAACGCGACGGTTGAGATTTCGCGGCATCAGGTCTGCAGAACCGATAAACACTTTCGCTTGCGGATTAGGCAACGGCTTGCCCGCGCCAAAGCAATAGACCCGCGCGTGTTCCAGAAATCGCCCTACGATGCTCTTGACGCGAATGTTTTCAGAAAGGCCAGGAACGCCAGGACGAAGGCAGCACACGCCTCGGACGACAAGATCCACCTGCACCCCGGCGCGGCTGGCCTCATAAAGCTTGTCGATTATCGGTCCGTCAACCAGCGCGTTCATCTTTGCCCAGACTGCCGCGGGACGGCTAGCCTGCGCATGCCGTATCTCGTCGTCAATAAGGCTTGAAATTGTTGCACGCATGTTGATCGGGGCGACCGCAAACTTTTCAAACGCCGCGGGTTTGGCGTACCCAGTGATGTAATTAAATACTTTCGCTGCATCTCGTCCAATCGAGGGGTCGCAGGTAAATAGTGAGAGATCTGTATAAAGGCGCGCAGTGACTGGGTGATAGTTTCCCGTACCGACATGGATGTATGTACGAAGCCCCTCGCCTTCTTGCCGAGCGACGAGCGATAGCTTCCCATGCGTTTTATAGTCGAAGAAACCGTAAACAACATTCACGCCTGATCGTTCGAGGGCCCGCGCCCATTTGATGTTCGCCTCTTCGTCGAACCGGGCTTTCAATTCAACGAGGGCTGTAACATTTTTGCCCGCCTCGGCTGCTTCGATCAGCGCCTCTACGATGGGGGACTGCTTCGACGTGCGGTAAAGCGTTTGCTTGATTGCAACGACGTTGGGGTCGTTAGCCGCCTGTTTCAAAAATTGAACAACGACATCAAACGACTCATACGGATGATGGACAACGAAGTCCTTCGCCCTGATAGCAGAGAAACAATCCCCGCCGTGCTCTCGAATTCGTTCGGGAAAGCGCGGCTCAAAAGCAGGGAATTGAAGGTCGGGCCTGTCTGCGGGAATAAGTTCGGACGCCTGCGACAAGCCAAGTATGCCATTGACTTCTATAACGTCGGCAGGCGCAACGCGCGTGCGATCTACAACCAGCGCACGCAAGTGCTCGGGCGTGGACGCGTCGATCTTGAGACGGATCACGTCGCCTCGACGACGCCGTTTCAGCATGGTCTCGAAAACGCGAACAAGATCCTCGGCTTCTTCTTCCACCTCAACGTCGGAGTCGCGAACGATTCGGAATGCGCCGTGCGCTGAGAGCGTGAACGTCGGAAACAAATGCCCGATAAACCGAACGATCATCTTTTCGAGCGCGATGAAACGAACTGTTGGTCGCCCTTCCGACGTTGGCCCGGCAGGAAGACGAAAAAATCGAGCGATCTTGTTTGGTAGAGGCAACAGGATGGTGAGCGGCCCGCCATCCCGCCGGCGCAACTCAAGGCTAAGAACGAAGCCAAGGTTTGGAATGAACGGAAAGGGATGCGCGGGATCTACTGCTATCGGCGTCAGGACCGGGAAAACTTTGTTTTGGAATTCGCTCTCTAGCCAGAGCGTTTCTTCCTCGGTCAATTCGTCGACGCCGACGACTTCGATGCCAGCCGCGCGCATCTGCGGTACTAGGTCGTTCCAGCAAGCCTGCTGACGGGCAATTAGCCCACACGCTTCATGATTGATCAGCGTGAGCTGTTCCTGTGGAGTAAGCCCCTCTTGGCTGAGGGCTGTTATGCCTTCCCGGACCTGGCCCCGGAGGCCGGCTACTCGAACCATGAAAAACTCGTCAAGGTTGCTTGCCGAGATCGAAAGAAAACGCAGTCGTTCCAGCAGCGGATGGGCGGGATTGAACGCCTCTTCAAGAACGCGAAGGTTGAAGGCGAGCCAGGAAAGTTCGCGATTAATGAAGCGCGCGGGCGATGAAATGTCGATTGGCGCGACGGCGATGTTATCGCCCGCAGTGACCGTCAACAGGTCGTTGGCGGTCGTCCTCACGCCATCATCGCCATCCATGCCCTTAAATCTCCTGGTTTAGTTTTCAGCCAACGGGCAACCGCAGCGGCTAAAGCGGCGTCCCTCACCGAGGCGGATGTTAAGTCACCACTATTTGCTTCGGCTCAATCATTTTAAGAACCGTTATCGACGATCCCTCTCACAAGAGAAAGCGTAATTGGCGACTGGCGAGCCATCGCCGCGGCATCGGCAGAGGCAACAAACGCGGCTGCTGCTGCAAAAGTTCGGGATATTCGCGGTGCAATATAGTCGATGACTTGCGGTTCTACTCTCAATTGCCGATCGGCAAACAGTTTTGCGATAACCGCACGAATCAAGCCTTCGTCGGGCTCGCCGAGAGAAATTCGAGGAAGGGCTTCGAGCCGGGTCGCGAGATCGCGCAACCCGCCCGCCCACTCGCGGGGAGCGCCGCGACCCGCGAGGATGATCCGGACCCCGATGAGGCGCGCCCGTTCGAGGGCAGCGAGTAGGAGTTGAGGGCGGGTCAATCGCTCCAGTTCGTCAAGAGCGAAAAGGCCGCCACTTGGCGAGCCTCCCGGCACGACGTCCAGCCCGCCATCTTCGCCGACCTGAGAAATCTCGCCGCGGAATTCTGCTGTGAGTATGGAACAGAGATGGGTTTTGCCTGATCCCGAGGGGCCGGCGATCGCAATAGTTGGTTCGCTGGTTGCCCACCACGCATCTAGCAGATCCAACGGTGAGGCCGAGACCGCTGAAGCGCGAAC
>CAZSBU010000032.1:0-15240 GCA_964605055.1 uncultured Caulobacterales bacterium
CCGGCTACGCGATCGTGGCCTCTCGCGCCGAAGGTCTCGTCAGCTTCGTCGATATGACGCCTCTCTATCAGTATTACCGCGAGATGTATCTGACGACGCAGTCGAACTTCGACCAGACCGTCAACGCGAGCGCTGACGATCCGGCGCGTTGGCCCTTCACCTTCAACGTCGAGGCGCGCCAGCGGCCGGTCATAGTCACCACGGTCGCCGTGCCGCAGCCAACTGGCGTAAGCGCCGGGGTGCAGGCAAATGGCGCCATCGGTGACCGTAGCAACGATTTCTTCGAGTACTTCCAGCGCAGCCCGCGTGAAGGCTGGTCTGGCGTCGAGCCCGAGCGGTATCTCGCCCGGAGCAGGGCTTTCGTCGCCTCGATGGACGGAACAGTGCGCATCTTCAATGTGCAGGGGCTGAACTTCAACCAATCCCCTGTTGGCAAGACTGTGCCGAGCGAACCGCTCGGCAGCTTCGCTGCGGGCCGCAATCCCTCCTTCGCGTTCACAACCGCCGGCGCCACAGCGTCGGACGATCTGTTCCTCGTCAGCCGGGGCGACCGCAGCGTCACCTTCGCGTGGCCAACGGGAGCGGTGCAGAGCGTGCTGCGCGACAGCCGGTTAAATGATCCGGTGGGGGCAGCCCTGTTCTTCAATCAGGCGGGATTTGGCGGCAATGGGGTCGGACGGGCGGTATTCGCGCCCTTCATCACCATCACCGATTACAACGGCAAGGCCATACTGACCTACGGTGTCGAGCCGCGCCGCCAGCGTGTCCCAGAACTCTATCCCTTTCAGGCGCCGACCGGTCCGGTAGACTATTTATTCGGCTCGTCGAGGCCGTTTCCTGGCAAGCCCTTCGCAGTCGACCTTGAGGAGATCATCTGAGTATCCGTTTGTACTCTCGCCTTCACCCTGAGGGGCCGACCCATTCTTCCTTCGTGACGCCGCTTCGCGGCCCTCAGGATGAAGGGGACGGCGCGTCACGAAGGGCGAAAGCGAGAGTACAAACGGACGCTTCAAATGAAGCTCACGCAAGCCCGATTTCTTTCAGGCGCTGCTTAAGAAACGCGTCCGCGGTGATGTCGGGATATTTCGCGCCGTCGCCGCGGCAGCTGTCGATGCACGACAGCACCGCCGCCGAATGGGGGTGCATGAAGAACGGCATGGAATAGCGTGAAACGTTTGGTCCCTTCGGATTGACCACGCGATGGGTCGTCGCCGGGATGACGTCGTTTGTGATGCGCGCCAGCATGTCGCCGGCGTCGACAATCAGATTATCGGCGTCCGTATCGACCGCCAGCCATTCGCCCTCGCGCGTCAGCAACTCAAGGCCGCCGCCGTTCGCCGCAACTAAAATGGTAATAAGGTTGATGTCTTCGTGCGGGGCGGCGCGCAAGGCGTTCGGATCGGCGCCGACTGGAATAGGCGGATAATGCAGCAGGCGGAGGATCGAGTTGCCGTCGGTGGCAATGCCGCGGAAATAGTCGGAGCTGACGCCGAGCGAAGGCGCAAGCGCCTCAAGCATCGCATGGCCTGCTGCTTCAAGCGCGCCGTAGAGCTCGAGAAATGTCTCCCGAAAGCCTTGCGGCTGCGCGGGCCAGACATTGGGCGGGTAGACGCCGGCGAGCGCCGAGCCCGCTTCAAACTCCCGTCCCACATGCCAGAATTCTTTCAGGTCGCCGACTTTCGCGTCCTTGGCGTGCTCGCGCCCGAACGGCGTGTAGCCGCGTTGTCCGTCGCGGCCGGCGGCGAATTTCAGTTTTTCGGCTTCCGGCAGCGCGAAGAAGTCCGCTGACAGACGATATGCCCGCTGCAGAAGCGCGCGCGAGACGTCGTGATCTTTCAGGATAATAAAGCCGAAATACTGGAACCCTTCCATCAGATCGGCAACGAACGCCGCGCGCGATGCGTGCGTTCCTTCCGTGTAAGATTTGAGGCTGAGTTCGGGCACGCGCGACAGGCGCCGGGCGGTCCGCGCGGCGGCCGATGGATGCGTGATCATCGAAGAAGACATCTGACGGCGTCCCTTTTGAGAGCGAGGCGCATGGCGGTTCTGGCCATGATGCTTGGCGCGCCGCAAGCTGCGCCGTCAAGCCAATTAAAGCGCTCTGTGAGCGACCCAATCGGGCAATTCATGAGCATTTTGACGTTAACCAAAAAAATGAAGAAATTACAGCGGGTTGACGTCCGAAAAATAAAGTTATCCCGCCAGTTATCCCCCTACTTATCCCGCCAGTTATCCCCCACCCCCAAAAGGCGCCGCATGATGATCCCTCTCTGCTCTCCGGAGCGGCGACGGCTCTTTGACATCGTGAATCCCTTATCGGCGGCGCTTTGCCTAGACGGCTGCCGGCTTGTTGGTTGCGCCGCGTTCAGGGTAGACGCGCGCCATGAACAAGACCGGCATGCCCTCTGGCGGATTACGACTTGGCTATGGGGCCTCGGGCCCTTGGGGCATGCGCTGGTTTGACGAGCGGCGCGCGGCGGCGCTGATTGAGGCGGCGCTCGCGGGCGGCATTGAGCATTTCGATACGGCGGGGTTCTACGCAGAAGGCGAGGCGGAACGCCGGCTCGGCGCCGCGCTGAGATCGGCAGGCGCCGAGCGCGCATTAGTTTCAACGAAGACCGGCACGATACCCCAACGCAATAAGCTGGCGCTGAAGGATTTCTCGGGGGTCGCCATCCGGCGAGATGTGGAGGCCAGCCTCGCCCGCCTCGGGCGGGAGAAGCTTGATCTTCTTTATCTGCACGGCCCGACCGTGGCTGAAATCGATGCGGCGGCAGAAACGCTCGCGCGCCTGAAGGAGGAAGGCTTGATAGATCGGGCGGGTGTTTGCGGGGCGGGGACGCCGTTAGCCCATGCGGTCTCCGTTCCAGCGATCGACGTCATCATGGGCGCCTATAATGTTCTCAACCGCGAGCATGCGGCGATTTTCGCCGAGGCGCGTGCGCGGCGCGTGAATGTGGTTTCCATCGCGCCCCTCGCACAGGCCCTATACGCGCGCGGGTACTTCCGCGTTCGCGGGCCAGCCGATGGGTGGCGCATCGCCCGGACGCTCTTACGCAATCGTGATGAATTGATCGCCGCGCGGCGCATCCGTCCGGCGCTCGAGGCGCTGCCAGGCCGGGACTCCGCCGCCACCGCGCTTGGTTTTGCGCTGGCGAACACTGACATTGACGTTGCTGTGACGACAACGACCCGGCTCGACCATCTGCGAGCGAGCATAGACGCAGCGCGTCGCCCTTTTGACCCCGCCGAACTGGCGCAGCTGGAAGCGGCGCTGGAATTGGCGCGGGAAGGCGATCAGCCCGCCCGTCCCTGACCACCGTCCGCCTTGACCCCGGCGAACGGCATGCCTAGCTAACCGACAGATTTGAAAGGACCGGCCCGATGAATGCGAACCCTGTTTTCGACGCAATCAAGGCGAAGATCGACGCCAACGACGTGATGCTATTCATGAAGGGAACGCCGCAATTCCCTCAATGCGGGTTTTCGGCGGCGGTCATTCAGATCCTTGATTATCTCGGCGTCGACTACGGCTCTGAGAATGTTCTCGCCTCGCCGGAAATCCGTGATGGGATAAAAGCCTATTCTGATTGGCCGACCATTCCGCAGCTTTATGTCAAAGGCGAATTCGTCGGCGGCTGCGATATCGTGCGCGAGATGTTCGAAAAGGGCGAACTGAAGCCCTTCCTCGCCGAAAAGGGCGTCGCGCTCGCCGCCTGACGTCGCCGGCGGGCTGCGTTCAAGCTGCGCCCGGCGCGTCACTGAGAAGGGCGAGCAGAGTTTCTATGCGGTCTGCCTCGCCCGGTGGTTTGTCCCATCGGATGCGGCTGATGCGCGGGAAGCGCATGGCGACGCCTGACTTATGGCGGGTTGAGCGGTTGAGACCCTCAAACGCAACTTCGAACACGAGCCCCGCCGAGGCGGTCGCCGTCACGGACCGCACTGGTCCAAAGCGTTCGATCGTATTGTTACGCACGAAGCGGTCGATGTCCTTCAACTCGTCATCGGTGAAGCCGAAGTAAGCCTTGCCGACCGGCACCAGCTCTGCGCCCTCATCTTTTCCGCGCCACACTCCGAAAGTGAAATCCGAATAGAAAGACGAACGTTTGCCGTGACCGCGCTGGGCGTACATCAGGACCGCGTCGACCGTGTACGGATCGCGTTTCCATTTCCACCATTCGCCCCTCGGGCGGCCAGCGACGTAAGGCGCAGCGCGCCGCTTTAACATCAGGCCCTCGATTGCGGCGTGGGGCGGGTTTTGCCGGGCCTTGGTCAGATCCCGAGCGTCTGCAAAGGGCACCAGTGGGGAGAGGTCGAAGCGCGCGCCTTGATGCCGCTGCATAAAAGCTTCAAGCCGGGCGCGCCGCGCATCGAATGAGAGAGACCGCAGATCCTCCGCCCGCTCGCTCAGAAGGTCATAGGCGCGCACAAAAGCGGGCAGGGCGGCGAGAAGCTTTGCGTCCGCCGACTTTCGGTTAAGTCGTTTTTGCAGTTCGCCAAACGGCAGCGGGTTCAATCCATCCGCATACGGATCGAATACGAGCAACTCGCCGTCAATGCCCGCCTCGAAATCCATTGCCGCGACAATGTCGGGAAAGGCAGCGCTTATCTCCTCGCCAGTTCGCGTGTAGAGCCGCCGCACGTCGCCGACGCTCACTGCTTGCACGCGGACGCCATCCCATTTCCATTCGGCGGCGTAGGCGTCCGGCGTCAGGATCGGCAGGTCCTGTTCATCGAGCGGATGGGCGAGCATGACCGGACGGAACGGCGCTGCGTCTTCGGCGGGACGGGGTGCGCGTCCTTCGAGCCATGCAAACAGCGCTTCATAGGGCGGCGCCTGGCCGTGCCAGACTTCCTCGATCTCTGCGACGTCGCGTCCCGACCATTCCGCGAGCGCGGTCTTGGCGAGGCGCGCCGAGACGCCGACGCGCAAGGCGCCCGTCGCCAGCTTGATGAGGGCGAAGCGTCCGGGCGCGTCCATCGCGTCGAACCAGTTCGCGATGATCTGCGGCGCATCGGCGCGCGAGGCGCTGGCGAGCCGATCAATCACATCGACGATCGACGGCGGCGCATTCGCCCCGGGCCGACGCGGCCAAGCAAGCGCAATCGTTTCCGCGAGATCTCCGACATAATCGTAGGAGATAGCGAAAAGCTGCGGGTCGATGCGGCTCTCGGCGACGGCGCGCAACATAGCCGCCTTGACCGTTTTGAGGGACAGATCGCCGCTCATTGCGGCAATCGCGTAGCCCCGGTCGGGATCGGGCGTGACGGTAAGGTAGTCTGCAATCAGACGCAGCTTCGCATTGCGCTGGGGGGCCAGCACGAGTCTATCGAGCAATTCGGCGAAGCGTTCCATTGCCGCCGATCCATAAGCCTGAAATCGCCGACGGCATACAAAAGCGGTTTTCCGTTCAACTGAAACCTCGTCTCAGTTCCTGAGCTACCGCAAATTCTCCTGATAGGCGAATTCCGCACGCATGGGTTTTGCAACGAAGATCACAGCGGTGAAAATTCTTACGGCGGGACGTTAATTCCTCTCGCAATGCGCCATTTCAAATAGTTAATGACGGCTATTCGATAGCGCGACATGCAAGCGGCGTCGGGACGGAACCTGACCCCAGCATCGCGCGTTATTGATCAGGAAAATCGCCACGGTCATGGAATACAGACGGGAAACAGACGGACTGCGAGCGATTGCCGTTTTGGCCGTCATACCGTTCCACGCTGGGCTTGGCCCATTTACAGGCGGTTTTCTAGGCGTTGACGTCTTCTTCGTTATCAGCGGTTTCCTGATCACCGCCATCATCCAGCGCGAAATCGTCGACGGCAGATTTTCCATACTCGGCTTTTATGAGCGGCGGGCGCGGCGCATTTTGCCGGCGCTTTTTTTCGTCGTCGCCTGTTGCTTTCCGTTCGCCTGGTTCTGGATGCTGCCGGAGCAGTTCGAAAGCTTTGTGCGAAGCGTTGCGTCGGTCGCGGTTTTTGGCGCCAACTTCCACTTCTGGCGGGATAGCGGATATTTCGCGGCCGCCAACGAGATGAAACCGCTGCTGCACACATGGTCGCTCGCAGTTGAAGAGCAATTCTACGTATTCTTTCCGCTGCTGCTGCTCGCTTTGCGAAAGGTTCGGCAATCCTGGCTGATCCTGATGCTGGGCGCGCTTACCGCGGCGAGCTTTGCTCTGGCGGATTACGCCTCGCGGCACTATCCGAGCGCGTCGTTTTATCTCTTGCCAACGCGCGCGTGGGAACTTGGCGTTGGGGCAATCCTGGCGCTGACGATAAGGCAGATACCGAGGATCGAGCGGCTGCAGGCGGAATTTGTGACCATTGTTGCTGCGATCATGATCGTTGCGCCGATATTTCTTTATGACAAAACAACGCCGTTTCCCGGCGTCGCAGCGCTTCCGCCTGTGATCGGCGCCGCCATATTAATCGCATTCGCCAATCCGGCGACGCTCGTCGGGAAAGTGCTTGGCGCGCCGCCGCTCGTTGCAGTCGGGCTCGTCAGCTACAGCGCTTATCTCTGGCATCAGCCGTTGTTCGCTTTTGCGCGCATCCGTTATCCGGAACTGTTGAATGACGGCGTGATGATGGCCTTATCGGCCGCAGCGATCGGATTAGCGTTTCTTTCGTGGCGGGATGTCGAGCAGCCTTTCCGCAACCGCAAACGCTTCGGCCGGCGCCCGATCTTCATCGGCGCTGCTTTGGCTTCGAGCGCCTTCATTGCTTCAGGATTCGTCGCCTCTTCTTCCACTTTGCAACAAGCGCGCGTTCCCGAAGAGGTGTCGATGCTCGCAAGTGCGACGGAGAGAACAAGTGCGGATCGTTACAAATGCCTGGCGCGCGATGGTGTGCCGATCGAACCGCAAAAGGCCTGCGTGCATGGCGCGCCGACGCCGCCGACGGTCGCGTTACTCGGCGACAGCCATGCGAGCGCGCTGGCGGTGGAACTTGGCGCGAGGCTGGCGAGCGCCAAGCGCAGCATGGTCGAATTGACTTATCAAGGCTGCCCGCCCGTGCGCGGGCTCTACCCTTCCGACCGTCCGCGCGGCGGGTGCGCTGCGTATAATCAGAGTGTCACAGCCTATCTGAAGAAAAATCCGCAGATTGAAACGCTGATCGTCGTCAGCCGCTGGGGTCTCTATCTGAACGGGAATGGATACGACAATGGCGAGGGCGGCGTGGAGCATCAGGATCCGGTATATGCGCTGCCGGTCGGAAAGGGACCGCGCTACGTCAACGATCCGAAATGGGAGACGACGCTCGTCGACCTCCACCGCAATGCGATCATGTACTGGCTCGCAGACGGACGACGCGTCATCCTCGTTTATCCTATTCCCCCGGCCGGCTGGGATGTGCCGACGCGAATGGCGCAACTCGCGCTTTATGGCAGCGATCAGCAACAGCAACTGAGCACGAGTTACGACCGCTACATGGAGCGGTCGCGGCACGCCAAGCGGCTACTCGACGCTGTGCCGGATCACCCGAACCTTTACCGCGTGCGGCCGAGTAAAGCGCTTTGCAACCGGGAAGAGGCAGGGCGCTGCATGCTCGAATTGAACGGCCGGCCGCTTTACATCGATGACGATCACCCAAGCCGCGCGGGCGCTGCTATTATCGCGCGGCAAATAATGGCGTCGATTTAGCAAGGCCGGCGTAAAGCTCGCCTTTCTCCAGCCGACGAAACGCTTCAATCGTTCTCGTCGTCATAACCGACGAGCGCCAACGGACGGGCGCGAACGCCTTCAAGCTCAGCCCATCGCATCAGCGCATCGTCGCGGCCATGCGTGATCCAAACCTCCCCGGCGCCCACCTCGCGAAGCGTATCGGTCAACTCGTCCCAGTCGCCATGGTCGGAAATAATCAATGGCAGTTCGACGCCTCGCTGGCGAACGCGTCCGCGCACGCGCATCCACCCCGATGCGAAACACGCAAGCGGATCGGGGAAGCGTCGCGCCCACGGGTCGGCGAACGCGGACGGTGGGGCGATGACGATCGCGCCGGCGAAGGCGCGCTTTTCGCCGCCTCTGGCGCCGCCCGCGCGAACGGTCGCGGGCTCAAGCCGCCCGAGATCGACGCCAAGGCTTCGATAGAGTTCGCAAAGCTTTTCCATGGCGCCGTGAATATAGACGGGCTCGTCATACCCCGCTTCTCTCAGGAGCCGGATGATCCGCTGCGCTTTGCCGAGGGCGTAGGCGCCAACGAGATGGGTGCGCTCGGGAAATTGCCGGACGGAAGCGAGCAGGCGCGCAACCTCTCCCCGGTCGTCCGGGTGGCGGAAAACCGGCAGGGCAAATGTCGCTTCCGTTACGAATACATCGCACGGCACAGGCTCAAACGGCGCGCAGGTCGGATCGCGTCGGCGTTTGTAATCGCCTGAGACGACGATCCGCCGCCCATGCGCCTCGACGACCGCCTGCGCCGATCCGAGAACATGTCCCGCCGGAACAAGGCGCACGTCCGCGTCGCCGATTTTTCGGGTCTGTCCGTAAGCGATTGCTTCGCGCGTTCCGGCGAAGTTCTCGCCATAGCGCACAGCCATGATGGCGAGCGTTTCGGGCGTTGCGAGGACCGCGCCATGACCGGCGCGCGCATGGTCCGAATGTCCGTGGGTGATGACGGCGCGCGCAACCGGGCCAACGGGGTCAATGAAAAAGTCCCCTGGCGGGCAGTATAGCCCAAGGCGCGTTGGGTGCAGAATGTCAGCTGGCTGCTTCATTCGTTGGCGGTTATCTCCGGTGCGGGTTTACACCGTAGCGACAGGCGGCCGTCCCTGAAATGAAAACGGGCGGCTTTCGCCGCCCGTTCCAATCCGATGGATCCAGTCTAAGGGCGCATCAAATGCGCCGTAACCACTTTTGGGGCTTACCTGACCAAAAAAGGCGAATTAACGCAGCTCAAGTTCCAAAAATGCCACAGTTTCTGGCTGAAGATTCCACGCCAATTGCAGCTTTACTAAAGGGTGACGGCTGCGCCTGCAACCATCGCCCCCAGGACGACGACGCCCGGACCGGCTTTAAGTCGAATGAGCGCGAAGCCAGCGGCAATCGCAATAATTGCCGCCGCCGGTTCGAAGCTTGCCAGTTCCGGGACCGGGATACTGCTCCCCCACGGGGTTGTCGCACGCGACGTCTGTGCAAAAAGCACGGTCAAGGCGAAGCTTGCGCCAACAAAGGCGACGACGCCGAGAACCGCCGACGTGACGCCGCGTAGGGCGCCGGCCGCGCGCTCGTTTTGCCGCAGCCTCTCTGCAAACGGCGCCCCGGCGAAGATCCAGAGGAAAGACGGCGCGAACGTGCACCATGTCGCCATAATAGCGGCGGCCAAGGCAAGCCCCGCGCCGCCTCCCGCCGCCTGCCAGCCGGCCATGAAGCCGACGAACTGATTGACGAGGATAAGCGGCCCGGGGGTTGTCTCGGCGAGACCGAAGCCGTCGATCATTTGAGCAGCCGTCAGCCAGCTCTCCGCCTCCACCGCCTGTTGCCCGAGATAGGCGAGCACGGCGTAGGCGCCGCCAAAGGTGACGACCGCAAGCTTGCTGAACAGGGCGCCGACGCGGACAAGCAGGTGATCCGGGCCAAGGAACATGAGGGCGGCGATCGGCGGCGTGAACCATATCGCCGCCCACGTCGCCATGGTGCGGGCAAGCGCCGGGGTGAATAGCGTGTCAGCGGTTGCTGTTGTCTGCGTCGCATCTTGCGTCCGAGATAAAGACTTGCCTGACGCAAACGCCAGCGCCCCGAAGACGGCCGCGCCCAGAATGATGATGGGAAACGGCGCGCCGACGACGAAGAGCGCGCCAAACGCGGTCGCTGCAATGGCCAGATCAATCCGGCCCTTTACGGCGCGTTTGCGAATTTTCCACAGCGCTTCGGCGATCAGCGAGATCACGGCCGCCTTGACGCCATAAAACGCCGCCTCGACTGCCGGCGTTTGTCCGAATGCAGCGTATACATATGATAACGCCAGCACGATGAGCGCGCCCGGCAGCACAAATGTAATGCCCGAAACTAGCCCTCCAAGAACGCCATGCAGGCGCCAGCCTACATAGGTGGCGAGTTGCTGCGCCTCCGGTCCTGGCAGCAACATACAGTAATTCAGTCCGTGCAGGTACCGTTCCTCGTCGATCCATCGCTTCTCATCGACGAAAATCCGGTGCATCAGCGCGATCTGTCCGGCTGGCCCGCCGAAGCTGAGGATCCCGATCCGGAGGCCCGTCCGCATGAGGTCTGCGAGAGGCGGCCCGGCTGAATTGGCGTTGCCGGTATCTGTCGCTGTGGGCGCGGTCTGACCTGATGCTGACGAAGGGAAGGGCGGGTTCTTCACGCGATCGCTCCTTAGTTCGGCGACCGCATGGCGCGGACGGCCGGACGATTGGAGCGGGTCTTGGACGCCGATGCAGGACGTCTGTATCGGGCGCCCGCTTTTTGCCCGATTAGGGAAGAATACCGTCAACGCAGGAGGTCGGCAATACGCCGACGCTCCCGCTGCCTGTTTGCCCGTCATGCGCGTGCGGCCGTCAGTTGAAAGACGCCCGCAGTGTCAGACCGTAGGTGCGTGGATCGCCCAGCTGTCCAACGAATAGACCCGATCCGCCGGGGGCGGCGCTCAGGAATTCGAAATACTCCGTGTTAAAAGCATTTCGTATCCAGAAGAACAGCTCCCAGTCGTCGTCAGAGCGGAAACCGGTCCGCAGATTGGTGAGGGCATAACCATCGACATTCAGGAATGCCGAGCTTGTTGCGCTCGATGAGAAAGTTGACCGGTAGCTGGCGTCGACGCCGGCATAGACGTTTCCGCTCGCCCCGAAAACGCGGGCTGGCCGCCGCGCTTCGCCGCCCCAGGACGCCGCCCAGCGGGAAATGCCGGGCAAGTCGGTTCCCGAAATATCGCACACGGCTGGCCCGCCCGTCAGTTCAAGCGGGCACGGCGCATCGGGGAAAGAGATATACTCGCCGTCAGTCCACGCCGCATTGCCATAAAGCGAAAGCCAGTCGAATGGATTGGAGGCCAGTTCAGTCTCGATTCCGCGCACGCGTACGCGCTCTGCGTTGGCGAGAAAGCCCCGCAGCACGCCGACCGAGGCGTTGACGACATTCGTCTGGTAGTCGTCGACGATCGTCCAGAAAGCCGTCACATTAGCCGTGACGCGCCCATCGACGAGTTGTGATTTCAAGCCAGCTTCATAATGCTTGACGTTTTCCGGATCGACTTGAGCAACGTCGAGCGCCGGATTGCCGGCCGCGTCGTTCGGCACGCCAGACAGGTTGAGGCCCGCCGATTTAAAGCTACGCGAATAGGTGGCGAAGAGGTTGACGTCCGGCGTGACTTCATAAGCGGCCGTGATCTGTCCGGACACGTTGAAATCGTCAAACCCTGTCTGATAGCTTTGCGGTGAAAGGATGGATCGCTGCCGGGCGATCAGCACCGGATCGGTTGTGGCGAGGCCGCCCGACACCGTGGTGGCGAAATCCACCTCTTTTGAGTCGAAGTTGAGACGCAGGCCCGGGATAAGCCGCAGACGATCTGTAACGCGCCATGTCGCCTGGCCAAAGGCCGCCAGGCTGTCATTTTCGAAGGAGATATCCGATTCCTGTCGAAGGCCGTCGAGCAGGTCGGGCGTGTTGCCTGGGGCTGGCGTCAGAAGAAAGCGCGCCGCCGCCGCCCCTTGTTCCTGATTGCCAGATGAGTCGATTGTCTGGCGATAAGCGAAAAGCCCGACCACGTAGTCTATCCGGTCGGTGAGATCCGCCGCGTAGCGCAGTTCCTGCGTCCACTGACGTTGGCTCGACGGGTTCGCTGATACGGTCGTCACCGGAAGGCCGATGAAATCCCGGTCGTTCGACGGGTCCCAATCCCAGAAGCGCCATGACGACACGGACGTCAGGACGCCGCCGCCAAGCTTCCATTCTGCAACGATCGAGGCGCCGCCGATATTCTGGTTCGCGCGCAGCGGCGAGTCGATGTCGGTCAGCCGGTCGAACGGATCGCGGCTTGGCGGCTCATACCCGAAATCGGCGATGATGCCTTCGAATTGCCGGTTCGGCGCACGCAGCGTAGGCGCAACGCCGGCGAATACCTGGGTGCAGCATTCCGCACGCTGCTGGTTATAGTCGCCTGCGAGCGTCACTTTGAAAGCGTCTGACGGCTGGATCAGCACCTGTCCGCGCAGGCTGAGATTGTTCAGATCGTTGACGTCGTCCTGCAGCGCCACGTTTGTAACCACGCCGTCGCGCTGCGTGCCTGAAAACGACAAGCGCGCCGCGACGAGATCGCCCAACAACGGACCGGAGATCGACGCCTTCGCCTGAACGAATCCAAAATTGCCGTAGGACGTCTCCGCCAGCAGTTCCGGCGTGAAGGTTGGCTGGCGCGTCGTGATGTTGATGGCGCCGGCCGTGGTGTTCTTGCCGTAGAGCGTTCCCTGCGGCCCGCGCAGGATCTCAACCTGCGCGACATCGACAAAGTCGAACGTCGTTGCGGCGGGACGGCTGTAGTAAACCTGATCGACGTAGAACCCGACGCCGGGTTCGATCCCGTCATTCGTTAGGCCGAACGGGGCCCCGAAGCCGCGAATGTTGACCGCCGTATTGCGGGGGTTCGACGAATAGAATTGCAGCGTCGGCTGAAGCTGGGTCAGCCGGCCGATGGTGAAGGTTCCAGTCCGTTCGATCTGTTCGGCCGTGATGACCGCGAGCGGGATCGGAACCTTTTGCGCATCCTCGGTCTTGCGTCGGGCGGTTACGAAAACTGTATCGGCTGTAGCGTTCGAGGCTTCTTCAGTTGCGGCGAGGCGCATGACCTCTTACGGCTCAGTTTGCGCGGCGACCGGGGCCGCGACAAAAGCAAAGCTACCCATCGCGAGGCTAACGGCGCCCAGCAAGCTACCGGACGCACATGTTCCAGGCGATGTTTGCCGTTCTTCGGTTGGTTTCTTTCGTGCCACGATCATCATGATGCTCCAAAGACTGCAATCATGATAATGTCGATCGAATTTGTCGTGATTGTCAATGCAGAACTGCGATGTCGCAAAATAGCTCTGCTACGGCTCTGTTATTACTATATAATTTTTTACGCCTATGGGCTCGCCCACGGCAATTGCTTCGGCGATCGTCGTCCGATCCAGAACAAGGCGCGTCGATTCCGCGACGCGAGCGAACACCTTCCGGATGTCGCAATTCGCTTCCGAGTCGCAATCCTCGCAGCGGTGATAAGCGGTGATACTGAGGCAGGGCAGCGGCGCGATGGGTCCGTCGATGAGACGGAGCACCTCGCCGAACGTAATTGCCTGCGCCGGCTTCAAAAGCGTGTACCCGCCGTGCGCGCCGCGTTTGCTGGCGACGAGGCCACGGCGCTTGAGGTCGAGCAGGATCTGTTCGAGGAAACTGCGCGGCGCGCGGGCGCGAACGGCCAGTTCGCCGATCTGGACCTGTTCGCCTTCAGGCAACCGGGCGAGCGCTATCAGGGCCCGAAGGGCGTATTTTGCTTTCTGGGAGATCACCGCAGCGTCTTAGCGCGAAATGGTATGTATCGCATAGTTTGCTGGGCTGATCCTTGAACCAGCTGGAAACCGCCGCTCACCCGGCTCCGCTGAACGGTGATTTTCGTTGCGCTGGCTCTAGGCCGACTTTCGCGGCGCCGCAACATCGATCGGAGCCTTTGTGGCCATTTCGATGGCTGCGACAAGAGCCTCAGCGCGGATCGGTTTGACAAGGGTGGCGTTCATTCCCGCCAGGCGTATCGCCCGCGCATCTTCGTCGGTGACCGAGCCCGTCAGAGCGATGATCGGAACGTGTGCGGACGGCCCGCCTGATCGGCGGATGGCGCCGCTTGCTTCAAGACCATCAATGCCGGGCATTTGCACATCCATCAGAATAATGTCGAATTCACGCCCTGCAGCAGCCTCGATAGCCGCAGCGCCGTCGGCTGCTTCGGTGATCACGGCGCGCGCGGGTTCGAGAAAGGCGCGGACGACGAGGCGGTTCGTTTCACTATCATCGACGACGAGAACGCGCAGCGGCCCGCCCGGATTTATCGTGGGGGATCTCTTCGAAAGATCCAGCGCACTGTCACTTGTCACCGGCGCGAGAGTTGCGCAGAGGGTGAGCGTGAAGGTCGACCCGGCGCCTTGAACCGAACTCGCCGTCACGGCGCCGCCCATCGCCTGGGAAACCTTGGAAACGATCGCTAACCCAAGCCCGGTGCCGCCATATCTACGGCTTATGGAATTGTCGGCCTGTTCGAACGCAGTGAAAATACGGCTTAATTGCTCCGGATTCATACCAATCCCGGTATCGCGGATGCTGATTTCAATACGTGCTTGCGCTTTGCCATCGGGGAGTGCGCGCGCTGAAAGAGTCACGGCGCCGGAGTCGGTGAACTTGATGGCGTTGCTGACGAGATTGGAGACGCATTGGCGAACGCGTACGGGATCGATCAGGAACGAATGGTCGGCAGTCCCGTCGACCGTCAGTCCGGCGATATCAAGATCGAGCGTCAGCGACTTCGCTTCCGCCTGGCCCCTGAACAGATTGGCGACTTCACCGAGCAGCGCGCCGAGGTCGGTCGGCGTAAGGACGATATCGACGCTGCGCGCTTCTATCTTGGCGTGATCGAGAATCTCATTGAGCTGATGCAGCAGGTGCTCGCCCGAATTCAGGATGGTTCGGGCGGGGGCGCGCAACGGCGCCGGCGTCGTATCGCGGTCGAGCGTTTGCGCCATGCCGAGAATGCCGTTCAAGGGCGTGCGCAATTCATGGCTCATATGGGCTAGGAAATCGGATTTAGCGCGGTTCGCGGCTTCGGCCGCCGTACGCTCTGACATGGCGAGCGCCAGCGCGGCTTGAAGTTTTTGATGGATCTTCAGTTGCGCCAGATAGGTCGTGAAGGTCGCGGCGAGAAAGATCGTTGCGGCGATTGCCGGCACAGGCGAGTGGGCGGTGAATGAAAGATAAAGAGCGGCGCCAAGAAATGACGCAGCGGTCGGGCCAACCGCCGTCAGATAAATAGTACGGTCGGTCGCATGATGGGCGGTCGCGTGAATGAGCGTGCCGGTGGCGAAGGCTGCGGCGGCGAACGTGGCATGAGCCTCGCCGGTGATCGCCATGATCCAGACAGGGGCAGAGTAGATCGTCGCAATGACGGAGCTGAGCCCACCCAAGGCGGCGCGCCCGCTCGCGGGGAGGTGGCCGACATCGTCGCGCAGGTTCCCGGCAGTCAATACACCCTGCCCCTGAA
>CAZSBU010000032.1:15250-16823 GCA_964605055.1 uncultured Caulobacterales bacterium
GTGGCCGACATCGTCGCGCACATATCGTCTGTAGAAATAAGCCTCGGCGCCCAGCATTGCACAGACGGGCAGAAACCAGATGAGCGCCGCGCCGACACCCGCCATATATCCGAGCATAGCGGCGATACAGGCGCAGGCGACGATCCGCATGGGCAGTTCGCGAGTGACGACCAACCGGTTCGCCCTGTAGGCGAGAGTCGTTGCGTCCGCTGCCGTCAGCTGTTCGGCCATTACCGAAAATGCCTTTGTCGTCTCCCTTGTATTCAAGCAAACGGCATCCGGGTGAAATCGGCGTTAACGAAACCAGCGATTCAGCGTCGCACGACCCGTCAATCGGATTGTTGAGGGGTGCGAGGCCGGTCTAGATCGATTGCATGGCTGACCTTCGGCAACCTCGCCGCGACGAACGCGACGCTTCGGCGGCAGTCGTTCCGGCTTTCGTTAATGATTGGTTTGCAGCGCGGGGCTGGGCCCTGCGCGCCCATCAGGCGGCGTGCATTGAGGCGGCGGCGAAAGGCCGGTCGCATCTTTTGATCGCGCCAACCGGAGGCGGCAAGACGCTTGCGGGGTTCCTGCCGAGCCTCATCGATCTAGCGGGCGGGGAGCGCGGGACAGGTCTTCACACGCTTTACATCTCGCCGTTGAAGGCGCTGGCGGTCGACGTCGCGCGCAACGTCGAGCGCCCGATTGCTGAGATGGGGCTTGGTGTCTCCATCGAGACCCGAACCGGCGACACGCCGCCTGCCCGCCGCCAGCGGCAGAAGGAGCGCCCGCCGCATATTCTGCTGACGACGCCGGAACAACTCGCCTTACTGATCTCAGGGACGGATGCAGCCGCGTTCTTCGGTGGGCTGAAGGCCGTTATCCTCGACGAGTTGCATGCTATAGCCGGCTCCAAGCGAGGCGATCTCCTCGCGCTCGGGCTTGCCCGGCTGAGGCGATTGGCGCCTGGGGTGCGCATGACGGGGCTGTCGGCGACGGTGCGTGATCCGGACGCACTGCTTGATTATCTGACAGCGGATGAAAACGATGCGGCTGGGTCGGGTCGCGCCTTACTGATCCGCGCGGAGGGCGGCGCGACGCCTCGCGTCGATGTGTTGAACTCGGGCAATCGCATTCCCTGGTCGGGGCATTCCGCGCGCCACGCCTGGCCGGAAATCTACGACGCCATCAGGGGCGCGCGCATGACGCTCGTCTTCGTCAATACGCGCAGCCAGGCGGAGATGACGTTCCAGGCGTTGTGGTCGATGAATGATGACAATCTGCCGATCGCCCTGCATCACGGATCGCTTGACGTAGAGCGCCGGCGAAAGGTTGAGGCGGCGATGGCGCGCGGCGCCTTGCGCGCTATCGTCTGCACCTCGACGCTTGATCTCGGCATTGACTGGGGCGACGTCGATCTCGTCATCCAGATAGGCGCGCCCAAGGGCGCAAGCCGCCTGACCCAGCGCATCGGCCGCGCCAATCACCGCATGAACGAACCCTCGCAGGCGCTGCTCGTGCCGGGCAACCGCTTTGAGTCGCTCGAATGCATCGCGGCGCAGGCGGCGATCCTTGACGGCGCGCTCGATGG
>CAZSBU010000033.1:0-9354 GCA_964605055.1 uncultured Caulobacterales bacterium
CGCAGGGGACCAGCGTGCTCAAGGAAACGATCTTTGAAAACCGGTTCATGCACGCGCCTGAACTAACTCGAATGGGGGCCAGTATATCAGTCGACGGACAGACTGCCACAGTAAGAGGCGTCCGGCGCCTGAAAGGCGCACCGGTCATGGCGACAGACTTGCGCGCGTCCATGGGGCTTGTGCTGGCGGCGCTTGGCGCGGAGGGCCAAACCATCGTTAATCGCGTCTATCATCTCGATCGCGGGTTTGAGCGGCTGGAAGAAAAACTTTCTGCCTGCGGCGCGCTGATCGAGCGCGTAAAGGGGGACTGATGGCGCCGCGCATCGCATATTCCCCGCTGCGTTTAAAAGCGGAAGACGCCACCGACCTGCAGGCGATATCGACCTACCTCCAGGACGCCATTGCGAAGATCGGTGATTTTACCTGGCTGCCTGATCAGCGTCGCTTTGCGTTTGTCGCCAACAGATTTGTCTGGGAAACCTCCGCCTCTCGCACGCAAGGCCCGTTCGAACGTGTGCGCGTCGGTGCGCATTTCGACGATGTTCGCTCCGTCCAGCGGCTGCACCTGCGATCTGAACCAAAAGACGCGATCGTAGAATTGTTGGCTCTGCGATTTGAACCTGGGCCGGATGGGACGGGCGTAATTGTCCTTGATTTTTCTGGCGGCGGCGCGATTCGCCTTGAAGTCGAAACGATCAATGCGCGCGTGATGGACATTTCCGCGACGTGGCGAACGCGAAGCAAACCGCAGCATTCTTTATGACTGAACCTGTGACAGAAAATCGCCACGCCAAGAGTGTCTCAGGGCTTTCCGAAACGCCTGCAAGGCGTCGGGTTCGGCGCTTATCGGCCTCCGACCCCGACTTTACGTCCGTGCTCAACGATCTGATTATCGCTCCCCGTGAAGACGATACGGACGTGTCAGCCGTAGTGACCGACATTATCGCCTCCGTCAGACAGGGCGGTTTCGCTGCCCTTGCTTCTCACACCCGGGAGTTCGATCGGCACAGCATTGACGATACGTCCGTGCGCGTGTCACACGACGAAATCGTCGCTGCGAGAGCGGACTGCCCGACATCGGTCATTGAGGCGCTGGAATTTGCCGCCAGCCGCATTCGCTCGTTCCACGAAAAGCAGTTGCCGACTGACCTTCGTTATACAGACGAAGCTGGCGTCACGCTCGGGTGGCGTTGGACGAGCGTCGAGGCGGCAGGTCTTTATGCGCCGGGCGGGCGCGCGGCCTATCCTTCCAGCGTTTTGATGAACGCCATTCCGGCGCGCGTTGCGGGCGTCTCGCGCCTGACCATGTGCACCCCAGCGCCCGATGGGAAACTCAATCCCGCCGTGCTCGTCGCGGCGTCAATCGCTGGGGTTGACGAGATATTCAAGGTTGGCGGAGCGCAGGCAATCGCGGCGATGGCTTACGGTTGCGGTCCGATCTTGCCCGTCGACGTCATCGTCGGACCGGGCAACGCGTTTGTGGCTGAGGCCAAACGCCAGGTCTTCGGGCGAGTTGGAATCGACGCCATCGCCGGGCCCTCTGAGATCCTGGTTCTAGCCGACGGCCTTAATGATCCTGCCGCAATCGCCGCCGATCTCCTGAGCCAGGCCGAGCACGATCCGTCGTCGCAGAGCATTCTGATTACGGACTATGCCTCCTTCGGTGATGCTGTGGAAGCCGCTGCTTTGATCCAGATAGAGGCCTCGCCGCGACGCGAGGTCACGGAGGCTGCATGGTTTGGAAACTCCGCAATCATTGTCATTGATGCGCTGGAAAAAGCCGCCGCCATTATCAATCGCATCGCGCCGGAGCACCTTGAACTGGCGGTCGCGTCGCCCGAACCGCTGCTGGCTGAAATCCGTCACGCGGGCGCAATATTTATCGGACGCCGGACGCCGGAGGCAGTTGGCGATTATGTCGCCGGCCCGAATCATGTGCTCCCGACGGGCCAGACCGCACGTTACGCCTCAGGGTTGTCCGTGCTCACCTTTATGAAGCGCTCATCCATCATTGGCTGCCTTGCGGATGGAATCGCCGCTATCGGGCCAATGGCTATCACCCTGGCGGAAGCTGAAGGTTTATTCAGTCACGCGGAGTCAGTGCGGCGGCGGCTCAATCCCTGATCCGACGGCTTTACCCGAGAGAGCCTTGGCGCCAGTGTTTCTTAGCGGCGATGGGCGCCGCAGGGGTTCATGCCTATGCAGGTCTCAGACGGAAAGAAAACTTTTGGGTTGATCTCGTTGATCAATCACTGGGTTATCGGGCTCGCGGTTCTGGGTTTGCTAACGGTGGGCGTCATTCTCGAAGGCATGCCGCGCGGACCTGAAAAGTCGCAATTGCTCGCCCTGCACAAAGCGAGCGGCGTGATTGTGCTTGGTCTGGCGCTGTGGCGCATCTCATGGCGGCTGAAATCCGGTTTCCCGGCGCCGGCGCCAGATCACCCCGCTTGGCAACGCGTCGCGGCCAAGGCGTCCCATTGGTTCCTGATGGTTGCCATCATCGCAATGCCTTTGAGTGGACTTCTCTGGTCGCTTTTCGCTGGCCGCGATGTGTCTATGTTCGGGCTGTTCGCTATTCCAGCGTTTGCAGCGGCGCCGGAAATCGCCGAAACATTCCAATTCGTCCATAGATTGCTTGGCAAGGTTCTGATTGCAGCCATTGCGCTGCATGTAGCAGCCGCATTGTATCATGTGATGGCTGATACCGATCGAACCATCGGTCGTATGTTCGGTATGGGATCGGAATGACGGATCCATCTCACTGTTGCGCGTGACGCCTGAATTATCGAAGACTAAACATCGCGGAATGCGATGCTTCTCAAAGCAGAAAATCACCTGAGACCTTGATGAATGGTGACGGCGATAACTCGGCGCTGATGCGGATCGTCAAGATTGACCTTGATGAACGCTCTCTCGCGCGCGCCACGGCGGACATCGAGCATGAGCGGAAAGTGGCGATCTACGATCTGCTTGAGGAAAATTCCTTTCAACCAGTCGGCGCAGGGCCCGGGCCTTTTGAACTTTATCTGTCTAATGTCGAGCGTCGGCTTGTCTTCGACGTCCGCAGGGAAGGGGGCGCGGCGCTTGGTCAAATACACCTTTCCATGTCGCCTTTCCGCAAGATCATCAAAGACTACTTCATGCTGTGCGAGAGCTACTACGACGCGATCCGGACCGCGGCTCCGTCTCAAATCGAGACGATCGATATGGCCCGACGCAGCATGCACAACGAAGGTTCCGAGATTTTGCGTGAACGGCTCGCCGACAAAATCGTCATCGACTTCAATACATCTCGGCGGCTGTTCACGCTGATTTGCAGTTTCCACATGCGCTAGGGCCGGATCACCATCATGCTGAAGTCGGTTCTGTTTGCTTGCAATATGAATTCAGTGCGATCGCCGATGGCGGCGGCAATACTTGCCGCTGACGCGGGGTCGCGGATATCCGTGGATTCGGCCGGAGTATACGAGGGCGGACTCGATCCGTTCGTAGAGGGCGTACTCGCAGAGGTGGGCGTGTCTCTTGGCGAATATGTGCCCAAAGCCATGGCCGACGTCGATATGGCGCAATTTGACCTTGCGATCGTATTGACGGCGGAAGCCGCCCAGGAAGCGCGCCGCTTTTTGCCGCGGGACCGGATCGAATACTGGCCGATCGACAACCCGACGGACGTCCGGGGCGGGCGAGAGGAACTTTTGGCAGCTTATCGGTCCGTCCGGGACGAGCTTATGGCGCGGCTCCGGTCGCGTTTTCCGGAGATATACGAAAAGCCTTGATTTTGCCCGCTGGCCCGACCATTTTCCCGCATCCTGCAACGCGGGCGTCTCGGCTGTTCCGAAGGGAGCATGCGACGGCGTCATTTAACGCGGCGCCTTGTCAGAGGACTGAATGGCCAAAGAAGAACTTCTGGAATTCGAGGGCTCGGTAGAGGAGCTTCTGCCGAACGCGACCTTCCGGGTGAAGCTCGAAAACGGCCATGAAATCATCGCGCACACTGCAGGCAAGATGCGCAAGAACCGCATTCGCGTGCTCGCTGGCGATAAAGTGCTGGTTGAAATGTCCCCCTACGATCTGACCAAGGGTCGGGTCACCTTCCGCTTCAAGTAAATACGGCGGCGCGATGCCCGGCCGCGCGCCTTCCGCTATCTCCCCTTCAACCAACGCCGCTGAAGACGGCGCAGATCTAACGCGGGTGGATACCGACCTCCCACTTGTACTGGCAAGCGCCAGCCCACGGCGGCTCGAACTATTGCGCCGGATTGGGATTATACCTGATTTTGTGTGGGCGCCGGACATCGACGAAACGCCGCAGGCCCGTGAGGAGCCGACGGCCTACGCCCTGCGCATAGCCTGCGAAAAAGCGGCCGCCGTCGCAGCCGCGCACTCAGCCTCGCTCGTCCTTGCGGCTGACACCGTCGTCGCCTGCGGACGGCGAATCCTGCCGAAGACGGAAGATGAAACCAGTGCGCGAGCCTGCCTGCTGTTGCTTTCCGGGCGGTCGCACCGCGTGTTCACCGCCGTGGCGCTTTTCGTTCCAGGCGAAACCATTAGAACCCGGATCGTCGAGACGCGCGTAAAAGTCCGGCGGCTCGATGATGCTGCAATGAACGCATACATCGCCAGCAGCGAATGGCGCGGAAAGGCTGGCGGTTACGCGATACAAGGATTGTTCGCGATGCACGTATCCAACCTCATTGGATCTTACTCAAACGTGGTCGGTCTACCGCTTTATGAAACGGCAAACCTGCTCATTGGCGTCGGTCGATCCGTCGGATACCGGCCTTGACTGGCCAGCTGATAGTCGAAGCAGGCGCTGCAGAGACGCGATCGGCGCTGGTCGTTGATGGGCGCGTGCGACGATTTTTCTTCGCCCCGGCGCGCGGCGATGAAAATCTTCCGCGAGCGGCGGAAGCTGGCGATATCTTTCTGGCGCGGACCAAGTCTCACGGCGCGGGGGGCGCGTTTCTCGACATTGGCCAGAGTAACGATGCGTTTCTTCCAGTTGGAAAAAGCAAGCTTCCCCCGATCGGCTCGGCTTTGATCGTGCGCATCACGCGCCCGGCCTTGCGGGAGAAGGGCGCTATTGCCTCGATTGATTGGCGGAAGGCTATTGCACCCGGACATGATAACATTGAGGCGAAAGCGGCAAGCGCTGCGAAACCCGTAAGATTGAGCGTCGACACTGATGCGGCGCTTTCCGCGTTTCGGTCGCTCGACTTCAGCCAGATTACCGAAGTCATCGCCAGCACTCATGAAGCGGCGCGCTGCGTTAGTGCCTTCGTGGGCGATGGAATTGAGGTCGTCATCGACGCCAACGCATGGGAGCGATTGGCTTGTGATGAAGCGCTTGAGGTATCACTCGCGCGCTGTGCGCCACTTCCCGGCGGGGGACGGATGATTATAGACGAGGCGGCAGCCCTTACCGCCATCGATATCGACGGCGGACCAACTGAACGCGACCGCCGCGCCATGTTCAACGAAGCCGGTGCGGGCGCAGTTTTCTTGGAAATCGTCCGACGATCTATCGGCGGTCAGATCGTGATTGATTTTCCCGCGCCGACAGGCGGTAAAGATCGTGCCGCGCTCTCGGCGCTGCTTGCCCGTTTACAACGGGAAACGATTGGCGGCCGCCCGGGGCGCCTTGGTCATGGTGGACTTTTTTACCTCGTGGTCCCGCGCACGGAAAAATCGCTGTTGGAGCGCGCAAGTCGGTTTTGCGGTAACGGCTGGCTTCGTCCGGGGCGCACATTCAATCAGCACTGGCTGTCGGTCGAAGCGGTCCGCGCACTCGAACGAGTTTTGCGCAAGGCCCCGAACGGTCGGCCGCGCCTGCGGGCGAGCCGCTCTGTTTATTCCTATCTGGAGGCAAGGCATGCATGGTTGGACCGCCTCGTCGAGCGGTATGGCGACCGGTTCAGCATTGAAGCGCTTGTGGAAAGGTCCGCAGACACCGAAGAAGACATAGCGAGAGGCGGATTTGAAATTGCCGAGTAGTTCGTTCGACCCCTCCCGGGGCAACTCATCTGATGATTCGTGCGCTATCTGCGCCCGCCCGGCGGTTGCCGCCTATCGTCCGTTCTGTTCCAAGCGATGCGCCGATATCGACCTGCACCGCTGGTTCTCGGAGGACTACGCCATCCCCGCCGATCCGGCGGAAGAACCCTTTGACGACGCCCGGGACGATGAGGGCGCGTAGGTCCGGTTGCGCGGACCGTGGGCCGCACCTTTTTGGCCCTATGGTCTGGCGTAAAAAGCAGAGTTCAAGTATCGGACGGAGCGCGTGATAGCCGGTTTAGCTCAGCTGGTAGAGCAGCGGTTTTGTAAACCGAAGGTCGGGGGTTCAAGTCCCTCAACCGGCACCATTACTCCTCCGCAGCAATTTCCGTATTTCTACAAGCGCTTACTCAGGTTTGCGAGCTGCAACGGCAGACACCTCGACCAACGCTTCGGGACGATAAAGCGCAGGTACGTAAACAAGTGCGCCAGTCATATCGACTTTGCCCAGAATGCGTTCTCGGACTTCAAAGATTTTTAGCCAATACTTTTCGCTCATTCTGCCTTCCCCCGCGACGACGTAGTACGTCATCTCGACCAGATCTCCGGGCTCCATTCCCGCCTCTGCCAAAACATCTCGGGTGTTGTCGAAGATGAGCTCCAGCTGCGCCTCAAAAGGCGCAGGCATTGCACCTTTTTCGTCTAGGCCAACTTGCCCACCGAGGAACAACACGTCACTGCCAGCTTTCACAAGCGTGCCATGCGCGTAGCGCGCTGGGTCCGCGTTTATGAACTGCTTCGAAGGCATATCTGAGACTGATCCCGCATTTGCTGACTGGCCAATGGCGGCAGCTGCGATCGTAGCAAGAATGATCCGCTTCAATGTGCTCTCCTTGATGGTTTGAAGTCTTCAGGCTGGAGTTCCGCGCCATAACTCAGTTGGCGGACGATAGGCGAATTGAGAAAATCGTGCGGGAAGCCGAGATCGATTCTGGAGACTTGGTGCAACCTATCGAGGGACCGGTCGTCTAACCGTAGATCCGCAGCTTCGAGGTTTTCTCGAAGTTGGTTGCACGATCGCGCACCGAGAATTGGAATCACCTTGGGTTGGACGTGCCTGATCCAGGCTAGGGCGACCTGAGCCGGGGTTGCCCCAAGCAATCTTGCGATTTGAGCAACCTCGTCTGCGATTGACTCGTTGCGTTCGGTCAGAAGCCCTCTGTAGAAGCCTGGCGCCTGATCGATGCGCCGTGGTCCCTCGCCGCCCCTTCTCAAAGAATACTTTCCGCTCAAGAGACCGGCCTCAAGGGGTCCCCACGCGGTCGAACCAAGACCGAGGTGCTCGGCCATCGGAATAAGATCGCGCTCGGCGCTGCGCTCGATGAGACTGTATTCGAACTGAATTCCACAAAACGATTCCCATCCCCTCACATCTGCAAGCGCGTCAGCGCGTGAGACGACCCAGGAAGGAGCGTCTGAAAAGCCGATGTACAGGACCTCGCCGCGAAAAATCGCTTGGTCTAGCGCACGCAAGATCTCGTCGAGCGGCGTGATTTTGTCCCAGCAATGAACCCAGAGAAGGTCGATATGGTCCGTCTGCAGCCGTCGGAGGCTTTGCTCAAGCGACTGCCGCAACGCCTTTCGATGGTTGCCGGCAGAGTTCACATCTCCAGCTCGGAGCAAGTGGGTATACTTGGTTGCTAGGACGAAGGATTCTCGCCGCTCCCCGAGAAATTCGCCGAGGAAGGACTCGCTCGCGCCGTTCGTGTAGCTCGACGCCGTGTCGATGAAATTTCCGCCGGCGTCCGCGAAGGCAGAAAGCATTCGCTGGCATTCATTGCGATCGGCGCCCCAGCCCCATTCCTCGCCGAAGGTCATAGTCCCCAAGGCGAAGTCACTAACGCGCAATCCGCTTCGCCCGAATATACGATACTTCATGGCTGGTTCCATTTCGTTAGATGCGCGGCGCGAAGCCCGGCGGAGGTTGCAGCAGTGTTTTGGCATATCCCTCTTCTCAGCATTCAGAAAAGCGATTAATAGTCTTGTTAATGAGTAGAAAGAGGAATGAATTAGATGCCGACAATTGAACAAGTTCGAGCTGCAGCGACCGTTGCTCGATGCGGTTCATTCGGATCGGCAGCAGGTGAGCTCCACAGGACGCAGTCGGCTGTGAGTAAGGCGGTCGCCGACCTCGAACGTCAAATCGGCTTCCCGATATTCGACCGGAGCGAGTATCGGCCCGTGGTGACCGCTGCTGGTGCGGCCTACCTCGCCGCTGCGGAGCCGCTTCTTAAGGGGTACGCGGAGTTGTCCGTATACGCCGCATCGCTTCAGGCGCACGCGCCGCAATCCCTCCGTCTTTCCGTCGATAGCGGCGTTGGTCGTTCCATTGTCTGCGCGGCGCTTGCCCCGCTAGCCGCAAGCGTTCCCCGACTGCGAATTTCGATCTACAGCGGGACGTGTGAGTATCCACTAGAAATGGTGCGCGAAGGGAGGGTCGGTATAGGTATAAGCGCTGTCCAGCCCGACGAGGGTGAATTCGAGCGAATACGGATCAGCGAGGAACGATTCTTTTGCGTCGCTCGGAAAGATGTCACCCAGCGCCTGCAAGAACGAAGCGCAAAGATCTTACCGCCCCCGCAGATATTTGTTCGCGATGCAAGCACGGATGAGGGCGAACTGAACGAGCTTGGTGGTTCAGAACGGTTCACTGTCGATACCTACGAAATGAAACTGGATCTCATCCTCGCGGGAGTTGGGTGGGGTCGGCTGCCTCGGCGTCTTATAGAGGGGCGAGAAGAACTACTTCCCATCAAGAACATTCGCGCCGAGGATTCTGTCTTCGAAGTATGGGCTGCGCGCCGTCACGTCCGCATGTCCCCAAACGTAGTTGAAGCGGCCTGGGCGCAATTGCGTGAGCTATCGCTTCATGGCAACGGTCGTCCTTCCACGGGCCGTCTATTGCCTCGTCAGCAGTTGGCGGATGGAGCGGGTCCTATTGGCGCCGATGTCGGCGCTTCTTGAAGACGCCTCGGATTTTCTGGTGGGTAGTTCCTGACGTGCGACCTGAGCCGGTCCATTCTGCGCGATGCGGCGTCAGCCTTCGATCTTGAACTTGACGCCGGCGTGTTTTTCAAACCGATCAATCAACGTCGCCCCCATAGCCGCCGCCGGCGTCCAGACGCCGCCAGGCGTTTCGGCAGCCTCGTTCAAAAGGCAAAGGGCGCTCTCTGCGATCATCTTTGAGGTTGAACCGTAGCCCGGATCGCGATCTCCCGCGACTGTTGCGCGGAGATTCCGTCCGTCGCCCATTTCAGCGATGAAAAGTATTTCGTAGTGACCCGCTTCACGTTCCGCTTT
>CAZSBU010000033.1:9364-15710 GCA_964605055.1 uncultured Caulobacterales bacterium
CCTTCGCCAGGCTTCGGGCCATCCTCGCTCAGCATGGATCGGTCTTCGGCTACTGCCCGCGCTGCTTTTTCGCCGCGCTCGCCGGGCCCTGTGATCAGCATCTCGTCATAGATAAATTCCGCGCCATACGCGCGATTGCATAGATGGTTCGTACGGTGAATATTCTTGGTATTGATGGCCGCCATGATGAAAGGCGCGACCCACTCGTCAAGCGATGGATCAAACTCCGGCTTGGAACCTGAGGGCTGCTTCGGACCTTGAAAGCCTGGCGTCAGCGCAAATGGTGATCGCAGCAATTCAATAACCGAAGGGTCAGCAAACGCCGCCGCCATCGTCGCCTTGAAGCTAGCGGCGGTGCCGCCGGAGAAGGTCCCCTGCATTTTGCGGACGCGTCCTTTCACCCTTGGCGCTGGGGAGCCGAAGCGTCGGCGGGCTTCTGCCTGAACGGTAAACACGCCAAGATCAAATGGGGCAGAATCAAAACCGCATGAAAAAACGATGCGCGCACCCGAGCGCCTGGCAGTCGCTTCATGGGCGTCAATCATGTGACGCATCCATGCCGGCTCACCGCATAGATCGACATAGTCGATGCCCGCCTTCGCGCACGCTCCGACCAACGCCGAGCCATATAGCTGATAGGGTCCGACAGTGGTCAGTACGAGGCGCGTGCGCGCGGTCAGATCCTCAAGAGTGCGCGGCGTGTCGGCGTCGGCGAGTATGATGGGAAGATCGGTAGCGCCAATTTCATTGCGCACCTCGCTCAGCTTTGCCTCATTGCGCCCGGCAATAGCCCAAGCCACGGTTGGATCGGCGTTTTTACGCGCGTGCATGTATTCCGCGACCAACCGGCCGGTGAAGCCGCTCGCGCCATATACCACGATGTCGAATTCCTTGGTGCTGGCCCTGCCGCTCATGACGATCTCCCGAATTAACGCGCGCCAGAGTGAACCTTGGCCGTTGTGGTAGCAATGACGAAAGCCAGTCGAGGGGTCTGGCTTTCGCAGACTGCAAAATCTTTGGCGATCGGCCTAACCCTGGGTTTAAATGGAGAAACCGCCGTCTACATCGATCGTTGTTCCTGTTACGTAGGAGCTCTCCGCGCTCGCCAGAAACGCGGTGACGGCAGCTACTTCTTCAGAACGGCCATAGCGTTTAAGCGCCGTGAGCGGCGTTAGCATAGCCGCGTATTCGCCAGCCGCTGGGTTCAGATCAGTGTCTATCGGTCCCGGCTGGACTGCGTTCACAAGGATTCCCCGGGCCCCGAGGTCCCGCGCCCAACCGCGGACAAGGCCAGCAACTGCGGCTTTCGTCGCGCCATAGACCGCGCCGCCAGCCGTTGGCATCGCATGCGCGTTGACGCTTCCAATTACAATGACACGACCACCATCGCGCATGACATCAACCGCCGCTCGCGTTGCGGCGAAGACCCCATCGACGTTAACGGAGAATTGTTGGCGGAAATTCTCGAATGAGTCTGCGTCGATGGGCGTGAAGATCGCAATCCCCGCATTGTGCACGAGAATATCTAGCCCGCCGAAAGCATCTATCGTTGATTGTACGGATTTCACGGCGGCGGCAGGGTCAGCGGCGTTCGCTTGAAATGCCTGAGCTGAGCCGCCTTTGGCTAAGATTGCGGCGACCACTTCGTCGGCTGCGGTCTTGTTTCCGGCATAAGTAAACGCGACTTTCGCCCCGTTAGCGGCGAGCCTTTTGGCGATCGCGGCGCCAATGCCTCGAGATCCGCCGGTAACAAGAGCAATTTTGTTATTGAGATCGAACCCCATCAGCGTCCTCAGATTTTTTTAACCGCAGACCAATATCTGCTGCTACTGTGATATGCGAAGACGGCGCGCGTATTCAACGCGCGCCGTCGACCAATTTACTGACAAGGTATAGAGATCAGCTATAGACCGGCTGGATCGCCCAGCGGGCCTAGGCGAGAATTCTTACTACCGCATTCCGCGAGCAGTTTCGATTGGCGACCTGGCGGAGTCGGTTATACGGGACATAGCGTGCTTCGGGCCCGCGAACGCTCACAGTACATTCCCTGAAGCCGCCGCGTCGGCCGCTCGCCTGAACGCGCTCAACGACAATAATCTCTGCGCGATAACGCGTCGGAATGACGTTCCGGCTAACCACGCGGCTTTGTTGGTAGCCATTATTGTATCGATCGCCGCGGTAGCGATTGTCGTAGCGATTGCGGTCATCATAACGGTTGCGGTCGTTGTACTGATTACCGCCCCGAACCGGATAGTAATCGTAGTAGTTTGCATTATGCGCCCGGTGGTCATGCTGCTCCGGACAATAGGGTGGGCGGTAATCCGCAGAAGCTGCGGAAAAACCAAGAGTCAGCACGGCTGTCACGCAGGCGGCAAGCCATCTTAATGCCGACGAATGAGATACTGACGGGTTACCGAGTGACATGCGCTTTCTCCGTGCCATTGCCCCAGCCCGGATTGCAATGATGAGAAGATGGCGCTCGATTGCGGCAAAAGTATAATTTTATGCGCCTTAATCAGAACACAAATGACCAATTGGCATCTAATGCGTGCATCCGCCTTTGATCATCGGTAAGCCGCCAACCTGCTTACTCATGCGCGTAGAACCGTCAGGCCGCCCGGGTCTTGGACTTTGACCGCGTGCTACGAGCGGCGTTCGGTTTAACGCTCGCTTGCCGCTCAAGGATCGGCTTCAAGAAACGGCCCGTGTGGCTGGAAGGCGACGCGGCGATTGCCTCCGGCGTCCCAACCGCAACAATCTCGCCGCCGCCGTCGCCGCCCTCGGGTCCCATGTCGATGACCCAGTCGGCCTGTTTAATGACGTCAAGATTGTGCTCGATAATGACGACGGTGTTCCCCGCGTCGCTCAGTTCCTGGATTACGTCCATCAGCCGCCGGACGTCCTCGAAGTGCAAGCCTGTTGTCGGTTCGTCTAGAATATAAAGAGTGCGACCTGTCGCACGCTTGGCGAGTTCTTTGGCGAGCTTGACGCGCTGGGCCTCGCCGCCTGAGAGGGTCGTCGCTTGCTGGCCAATTTTCACATAAGTTAGACCGACGCGCGCCAGCGTCTCGAGCTTGTCGCGGATGGACGGAACCGCCTTGAAAAAGTCCGCTCCCTCTTCAACGGTCATATCGAGCACGTCGGCGATGGATTTGTCTTTGAACGTTACTTCCAGCGTTTCGCGGTTGTAACGTTTGCCCTTGCAGGTCTCACAGGTGACGTAGACGTCCGGTAGAAAATGCATTTCGATCTTGATGACGCCGTCGCCCTGGCAAGCTTCGCAACGCCCGCCCTTTACGTTGAACGAGAAGCGACCGGGCTGATAGCCGCGCGCTTTTGATTCTGGCAACCCGGCAAACCAGTCGCGAATAGGCGTGAACGCTCCCGTGTAAGTCGCGGGATTGGAGCGAGGGGTTCGACCGATGGGGGACTGATCGATGTCGATGACTTTGTCGAACTCTTCCAATCCCTCAATGCGGTCATGCGCCGAAGGCGCATCCTTGGCATTGTAAAGCCGGCGCGCCGCGGCGCGGTAAAGCGTTTCGATGACGAGAGTTGACTTGCCGCCACCCGAGACGCCAGCCACGCAAGTAAGAAGCCCGATCGGGAGCTCTGCGGTAACATTCTTAAGGTTATTGCCACGCGCGCCAACAATTCGAATGACGCGTTTTCGGTCGAAGGCGCGTCGCGTCGCCGGCACCGGCACCTCGCGGCGACCAGCCAGATAGTCGCCTGTCAGCGATCCAACCGTTGCGACAATGTCGGCGACAGAGCCTTGCGCCACGACTTCGCCGCCATGCACGCCGGCGCCAGGCCCGATATCCACCACATGGTCGGCCGCGCGAATCGCGTCCTCGTCGTGCTCGACAACGAGCACTGAGTTTCCGAGGTCACGCAGGCGTTTGAGGGTGATAAGCAAGCGTTCATTATCGCGTTGATGCAGTCCGATCGAAGGCTCGTCCAGAACGTAAAGCACGCCCGTCAGCCCCGAGCCGATTTGCGATGCAAGGCGGATGCGCTGACTTTCACCACCGGACAAAGTGCCAGATGCGCGAGCCAGCGTCAGGTAATCGAGGCCGACGTCTATAAGAAACCGCAGCCGTTCGCGGATTTCTTTCAGAATGCGCGCGGCGATCTCGCGTTCCGTGCGCGAAAGCTGTGTTTCAAGCCGATCAAACCAGGCGCTCGCGGCGCGGATCGATCGTTCGCATGCCTCCGAAACATTCAATCCGTCGATTTTGACCGCAAGCGCCTCGGGTTTCAGCCGCATGCCATTGCAGGCATCGCAATGAGTCACCGATTGAAAGCGCGATAATTCTTCGCGCACCCATGCGCTGTCCGTTTCTCGCCACCGTCGCTCAAGATTGGGGATGACGCCTTCGAAAGGTTTGACGGTTTCGAACTTGCGGGCCCCGTCCTGATAGACAAACGCCACGTCCTCATCTCCGGAGCCGTAGAGTATAATGTGTCTGGCTGCTTCCGGGAGGTCGCGCCATTTCGCAGTTGGCTTGAAGCGAAACTGTTTCGCGAGAGCTTCGAGGGTCTGCATGTAGTAAGGCGATTGCCCCTTGGCCCACGGCGCGATTGCTCCCCTGTTCAAGGCGAGGTCCGCATCCGGCACAACCAGCCCTTCGTCGAATACCATTTGCGTGCCAAGCCCGTCGCAGCTTGGGCAAGCGCCCGCCGGCGCATTGAAGGAAAACAGCCGCGGCTCGATTTCTTCGATGGTGAACCCCGAAACGGGACAGGCGAACTTCGCTGAGAAAATGATCCGTTGCGCGGGCGACGCTTGCTGGCCTGCGGCCGCGTCATCTTTTGCAGGAGATTTGCGAGACTTCTGTTTTGGCGCTGCAACATCGCTTGATAGCTCTGACGCGGTAACCGCTGCTTCGGCGATTGCAATGCCATCCGCGAGTGCGAGCGCTGTCTCAAAAGACTCGGCCAGGCGGCTCTCAACGCCGTTACGGACGATTACGCGGTCGACGACGACGTCTATGTCGTGCTTCAGCTTCTTGTTCAGCGCCGGAGCCTCTGAGATTTCATAGAAAGCGCCATTGATCTTGACCCGCTGAAATCCCTTTTTGATGAGGTCGGCGAACTCCTTGCGGTACTCGCCCTTCCTCGCCCGGACGATCGGCGCAAGGATGTAAAAGCGTGACCCTTCAGGCTCGGCAAGCAGTCGATCAACCATCTCGCTGATCGTCTGCGATGCGATTGGCAAGCCAGTCGCCGGCGAATGGGGCACGCCGACACGCGCCCACAATAGCCGCATGTAGTCGTAGATTTCCGTAACTGTGCCTACGGTCGAGCGCGGATTGCGCGACGTGGTTTTCTGTTCGATCGAGATTGCTGGCGACAGTCCGTCGATCTGATCGACGTCCGGTTTTTGCATCAACTCAAGAAACTGGCGCGCATAAGCCGATAGTGACTCGACGTAACGGCGCTGGCCTTCCGCATAAATGGTGTCGAAAGCCAGCGAAGACTTTCCCGAGCCCGAAAGGCCGGTCATCACGACGAGCTGATCGCGCGGGATCTCGATCGTGAGATTTTTGAGATTGTGTTCGCGGGCCCCGATGACCCGAATGGATTTAAGGCTCATGGAAACCGTAAAAAGGATTGGCCGCTGGACAAAAGCGTCGTTGAGTAAACTGAAAATGCGCGGGGCGGCAAGAACATTGTATGAACAAGGCGATCATGTCACGGTATCTGGTAAAGCGGAGCTGCATTTAGGCGGTCCGCGCCCCTTCAACACATCGCCTCAGTTCGCGCGATCGTCGAGCGAACAGGCGAGCATCGCAGGAGAAACGTATGGCAGGCAGCGTCAATAAGGTCATCCTTGTCGGCAATCTCGGTAAGGACCCGGAAGTTCGTCACACGCAGGACGGAAAGCCGATCGTCAATCTGTCCGTGGCGACGTCAGAGAACTGGCGCGACAAGACTTCAGGCGAGCGGCGCGAAAAAACCGAATGGCACCGCGTCGTGATCTTTTCCGAAGGTCTCGCGCGCGTCGCAGAGCAATATCTTCGCAAAGGCGCAAAGATTTACGTCGAAGGACAGCTCCAAACACGCAAATGGCAGGACAAGGACGGTCAGGATCGTTACTCGACCGAGGTGGTGCTGCAGGGGCCGGGCGCTACGATGACGATGCTTGATGGCCGTCGTGACGGCGGCGAGATGTCATCGTCATCCGACTATTCGAGCGGCGGTGGCCGCTCCATCGGTAGCGGTCAGCCTCTCGATCTGAACGACGACATTCCGTTTTGAGTCTCTCACGCACATCTTTGCAAAAACGAATCACCACGGCGCGCGCGCGATCGCGCGCCGAAATTTTTTCCTCAAACGCGAT
>CAZSBU010000033.1:15720-16710 GCA_964605055.1 uncultured Caulobacterales bacterium
CGCGATGAAGAACGCAGCGTGATGCGATTTTCGAGTCGCATTGCGATGAAAAATTATCAATTGATGCAAAAAAGTGCTTATGCGGACGCTCCGTGCGCGCGCGATTGAATACTTTTTTAGCAAATTGAATTATGGTTTGCTTTCCGACCAACCACACGGAGGTAAGACCATGGCGGTCAAACGGAAAGCGACGAAGAAGAAAGCAGTGAAGAAAACTGCGACGAAGAAAGCGCCAGCCAAGAAGACGGTGAAGCGCAAGGCCGCGAAGAAAACGGCCAAGAAGGCGACGGCTAAGAAAGCCCCCGCCAAAAAGAAAGCGGCTAAGCGCAAAGTCGCCAAACGCGCGGCTTAGTACGCGACGTGACGGCGTTGCGTTGCGTCCCTGAACGCCGAACGCTGCGAAGAGTTGATTAACTTCTCGCAGCTGCACCTTCCGGTTCCCTGATCGATTGGAACAGAAACCGGTCAGCAAGCCGGAAAAAGTTCGCTCTTCACGGGCGCAAAGTTCTGAGTAAACCCGGCGGGCGCTTGCCCGCCGGGTTTTTGTTTGCGCGATCGTCAGGCGCTTAATGCGAGCTTGGGTGCGATGCGCGCTACATGGTCGCCCGTTGCGCTCTAACGCGATCGGCCGGGCAGTCCCTCGACTTCAGTGGCTCCTTGGCGACAAATACTGCGGCCCTGTAAGGCATCGCGGCCATTCGCGGGACTTGCGGTAAAACCCTCCGGAGTGGTAATTAAGTTGCTGATTTTTTTGATTCTCGCAGGACTTTCGTGGCAATAGATAACGACGACGCGCCGCCTTCCGGCAACGAAGGCGGCGACGCAGGGCGCCAGCAAACTGGTTCGGTCGCCTCGGTCTTCATCGAAGAAGAGATGCGGCGGTCCTATCTCGATTACGCGATGAGCGTGATCGTCAGTCGGGCGATTCCAGATGTTCGCGACGGGCTGAAGCCCGTGCACCGCCGTATCCTGTGGTCAATGCACGAGAAT
>CAZSBU010000034.1:0-16620 GCA_964605055.1 uncultured Caulobacterales bacterium
TGCGACAAGGGTAGTGGGCCATCCTGAACAGGGCCGGCCGCCGCAAGCTACGGACATCCCGCAATCATTGGGCGAGAGCCTCTGAAGCCTTCTGGCGATGCGTCATCAGAAGTCAGGAAACCTGACGCCCCACCGGTTTCGTCGTCGTTCCAGCTGTGCGATCATTTTCTGCTCAGGATCAAATCCACACCCGTTCTCGACCTCTTTCAACGTTGCGCCGAATTCTGCGGAACTTCTTGACTATCTCATCCAGTTCCAGACGCGGGACCTGCAGTCTGACCTGACGGTGGTGGAAGGGTACTTTTCGACGGAGCTCTTCGAGCTTCCCGCAGGCCCGGTGGGCATCGCCGTTGGCGGTCAATATCGTGACAACGATCTCGACGCGGATTTCGACGAGATCTCGCTACGCGATGGATTCTCGTTCCTTGTCGGCGAACAGCCCTTCGGCGGCAGCCAGGACGTTTACGCGTTCTTTGGCGAGGTGCAGATTCCCGTCGCCTCGTTCATCGACCTGCAGGCGGCCGTTCGCTACGAGAATTATGGCGAAGACGGCGGCGGCTCGACGGTTGATCCCAAAGTCGCCCTGCTCGTTCGTCCAACCGATGGCCTCTCGTTCCGCGGTTCATACTCCACTTCGTTCCGGGCTCCGTCGGTGTTCCAGCAGGTGGGCCAAGGCACGACTTTGCAACAGGTCACGGACCCGCTCGCCAGCACCGCCTTCGTCGCCGTGCGCAGTTCCGGCGACCAGAACCTGCTGCCGGAAACGTCGCGCGCCTTCAATGTGGGCGCATCGTGGGAGCCGATCAGCGGCCTGACGTTCGACATCGATTATTTCGACTTCTCGTTCGAAAACGTCATCATCGCTGAAAACCCGCAGGCGCTCCTGAACGCGATGCCGCTTGACGCCGATCCAGCTAATCCGACGCGCATCATCCGCGCGCCGGGCATTGGCGGCCCGGGAACCGGCGCCCTGCTCCAGATCAACACCAACTTCGTCAACGCCTCGTCTGTCGACACGTCAGGGCTCGATTTCGCGGCGCGTTGGACCATCGATAGCGATATCGGCACGTTCCAGCCGACGTTCATCGGCACTTATGTGTTGAGCTACGATCTGATCGACCCGCAAGCCGGCCCGGTCGACGGCGCTGGCAACCGGAACTTCAGGAATTTCGGTTCGCCGACGCCGGAACTGCGGTTCAACGCCGGCCTCGCCTGGCGAAACGGCCCGCACTCGGCGAACATCTTCGGACGGTACATCGACAGCTACACGGACGATCAAAACGCCGGTCGCGAGGTTGATAGCGACGTCCGTATCGACGTTCAGTATTCGCTTGCGATCAACGAGTTCATGAACCGCGACAAGCTCGCCTCGATCACGATCGGCGCGCGCAACATAACGGGCACGAGGGCCCCGCAGGTCTTCACCAATGGCGGCTTCGACAGCCGGGTTCACGACCCACGCGGCTCGTTGCTTTACTTCGGCGTGAACCTCGAGTTCTAGGATCGCTGATCCTCTCCCACCGACGAGGTCAGACCGACAATACATCAACCCCCGAGGGCCAACGCCCCCGGGGGTTTTTGTTGCTTGAGGCGACGGCAAAGTGCGGATTTTTCAGGCGCCGGTCTTCCGCTGCGCCCCATCCGGCGCCAGCATGAACGGATGGATCGTTCACGCCCAGACAGCATGCCGACGCATCCAGATGCCGTGGTCGAAATTGACGCGCGCGGACTTCGCTGTCCGTTGCCCGTCCTGCGCATGGAGGCTGTTTTGCGCCGCCTGGCGCCCGGTGAACGCCTCCGGATTATTGCTGACGATCCAATAGCCGCAGTAGATATTCCTTTTTTCGCCTATGAGGGGGGCCATGGCTGCGAGCGTCTCGCGCAGGATGAGCGAATGACCATCAACGCTTGCGTCTTTCTGGTCACGCGCCGCCAAAATGAATGACCACCCCGCTTGCGTGCGCCCCCTTCCAGAACGCCAAATTGCGCGGCGATCCGGTAAAGGTTAATCTAGTGTAAATCGAATTGACGTGCTCTAATCGTCGCGATGTCCGAGGGTTGCAGGGGTCGGGGGGCGCGTAGAACGTACGGGAATAGGCTCACGGCATACCCCGGTTAGACGGACTGCTGTGTGCGCCGCAGGACCTCTTGCTCTCGATTATCGGAGCTGGGACCAGCGGCGAAAGATTTGGGGGTTCCTCCGAAAAGGTCGCTCTCGGCGACCTTGGACCGGACGGAGCCGGGGTCTCGCGGGGGCTGCAACAGGGCCGCCGATGGGGTTGCGAGGGGTTATGAGGAAACAGGAAGCGATGTCACTTTCGGGTTTGCGCCGTACGCTCACTAGCGTGGCGGCGGCGTCCGTCCTTGCTTTTGCCGCGACGGGCACCGCGCACGCCAATTATGAGGCGGGTCTTGCCGCCTATCAGGCAGGCGAAATCGACGTCGCCATCGATATCTGGAAGCGCTTTGCAGTCGCTGGCGACACCCGGTCGATGAAAGTGTTGGGCGATGTCTATTCCGGTCGCGAATTGCTTGAAGATCTCCGGCTGCAGCCGCGCGCCCGGGCCGCCGCTGAAGACGCGAAACTGATTTCCTCGCTCGAAATCGGCCGTCAGGTCGACAATGTAGAGGCGCTGCGCTGGTACACTCTCGCCGCCTATCATCGCTTTGAGCAAGGCCTGAAAAATCCGAGTGCGGAGGAGCGTAACGCGCAGATCGTCGCCGAAGAACGGTTGACGGAAATTCGCTTCCGGATGAGCAACGCCGACGTCAAAAAGGCCGAAAAGCTTGTCGCGGACACACTGGAGCGGGGCAGCGCTTTTTCAATCTATACGCTGGGCGATATGTATCAGCGCGGCGCGGGCGTGACGAAAAACAATATACGCGCGCTCGAGCTTTATGAGGTTGCGATCGCCAAGGACCGGGTCAAACAGGCCGTCGTTGCGCGCGACGAAATCAAGGCGCTGATGAGCCGGCCGGAGATCGAGTCCGCCTCATCCAAGGCCGCAGTCTGGCAGCCGCCCTTACCCGAAGAGCACCTCGGCCAGACCGAGCAGCAGAAAGAACTCGACCGCGCACGCCGCGAGCTTGAAGAACTTCGCCTGCAGACGGCTTTAGGTGCGATTGCCGACATCGACGTCGAGTTGATCCAGAGCGCATTAAGAGCGCTCGGCTACTACTACGGGCCGCTCGACAATTCGATGGGCCCCGCCACGCGCGAGGCGATCCGAAAATTCCAAGCCTCGAGGTTCCTCGTATCCGACAATAACAGCGCACGGCCGAAGCCCAAACCGGGCCGTCAACTGGGCGGCCGAGACGAAGTCGAGGTCGAACTGGCGTCAGGGACCGCCTTCCCGGGCGAAAACGACGCCGAAGCGCGCGAGACGCTCACGACCGGCGTTCTGTCAGCCCGACAAACCGTCCAGCTTTTCGAAGCGGCGGCGAACGCCCAACACCCGATGTCGCAATATGTCTACGGCATCATGCACGCGCAGGGGATTGGCGTCCTGCAAGACGGATCGAAGGCCCTTTATTGGCTCGAAGAGGCCGCTAAATCCGACCTCGCCAATGCGCATTACGCGCTCGGCGTTCTATACAGGGACGGCACGCCGGGACTTAACCCCGTAACCCCCAACCGTCCGCAGGCGGCGATCCACTTTGCTCGCGCCTCGGCGCTGGGATCAAGGCAGGCCGCAGAAGCGCTGCGCACGCTCGAGTTCGAGCGGCCGCGGCCGCGTAACTGACCCGGCAATCAGGAGAGGCGACCCCATGAAACGCGTTTTGACCCTTCTCGCCGCCGGAAGCAGCGCCGCCTTTTTGGCTGCAGGCGTTGCCAGCCCCGCCGCCGCCCAGTCGATCGGCGGCTTTCCCTACAAAGAGCCGAGCGTAAATCGCCCTGGCGCGCCCGGCGATCGACCTGGCCTGCGGCCGGAAGTTGTCGTCAGCCAGGATGCTGACAGCCGCGTGCGCACGGTCGCCCAAGCCATGCGGCTGGTGAAACCGGGCGGCACCATCCTCGTGAAGGGCGGCGTTTACGAAGAAAATGTCGTAGTCACCAAGCCGGTCGAGATCCGCGGCGTTGCGGGCGATTACGGGCGAAACGCAATCTTCCGCCCCTCGCCCCAGGCCGCATGCCTTTCGATTGCGCCAGACAGCGCGCAGGCCGCGGTTTCTGTCAGCAATCTGATTTTTGAATTTGACGAACGCGCGATCTCAGGACCGTGCATTGACGTGCGCGGCGGCACGGTTCGCGTCAGCGACAGCTTCATTCTGCCTTCCAACTCGGACATCCCGCTTCGCGCCGCCTACGGACAGATGCGGCCGGACCTGATCGATCATATCGCCCGTCCGCCGCGCGATAACAGAAGCGACGCAAGCGCTGCGCGGATTGAGGGATACGTCAAACGACACGCTCAGGCCGTTGGCGCCAGCCATATTGGCTGGGATTTCCTGACCGGCGGCGCAAACGTTGAAAGCTATATCCACTCCCGCAATGTCGCTGGGTCAGGCATTCTGGCCGGGCCGTCGGCCGGTATCCGCGTGTCGGCCGGCGATGTCAGCCTCGACCGCAACATGATTGTCGGCGCGAAAACCGCCATCGAGTTCGCCAGCATCGACCGGGCGTTCGTCAACGGGCGGGTCCAGAACAACGTGCTCGTTGGCAATGGCGTCGGCATCAGCGCCGCCGGCGCAGACGCCTCGCTGATCCTTGAACGCAACACCATCCGCTACAATCGCGGCGCGGGCGTGAAGGCTGACGTCTATGACGGCCTTTCAGTGATCGCGAACGAGATCATGGGCAACGAGACGGGCATCTTCCTGACCGAGAAGGTGCGGCGCGCGACGATCAACTCGAACTTTGTCGTTCAGAACGCCGCAGACGCGATGAAGATATCCAGCGGGTTCTATGGCGCCGTCGCGGCGAACACATTCGCGGAAAACGTCGGCTGCACCGTGCAATTCTTCTCGGCGGAACAGAAATTCCTGAACAACGTCGAGGTCAAGCTAACGGCGTTCAAGGATTTCAAGCCGATCGTTTCATACGATCAGACGAACTACGCCGTAGGCAATGACGGCGACCTTAAGGTCAAGCAGAGGCGCCGCAAAAACCGCGATGAGGGCTCCAACGCGCTGGCCGCCTGCGGCGACCCGTTGGTTGAAGCGGTCCGCCCGCAACCGCGCGCCTCGCGATAGGCAAGCTAAAACTAGGCGTTTGCTAAGACCGCCATCCGAATTGAGAAAACGCGCCGCCTCTCCACCGGAGGCGGGCTTTTTCTCTTTTTGGGAAAGGGCTTCGGCGGCTTTGTCAGACAGAACGCCGCGAGCCATGCGGCCCTCCGTTATTTCTTAATTGATGTTACGGCACTAACGCACCAAACGGGCGTTTCAATCGCGTGTCATCCCGACTAAAACGTGCGGGAGGCGCGAATGTTGCTTTCCGTACTTGCAAGTTGAGCGCGGTCGGCACGCCCCGGCGCCAGGCACGCAGAATTCGGAAAAAAGGGGGTCACTCCATGCGCCTCAGCATTTACGGCCTTGGATATGTAGGCGCCGTTACGGCGGCCTGCTTCGCCAAAGAGGGACGCACGGTTATCGGCGTCGATCCCAATCCGGTCAAAGTCGACCTGATCAATCGCGGCGAAACGCCCATCGTTGAGGAAGGCGTGCGCGACCTGATCGCCGCCGGCCTCGCAGAGGGGCGTATTTCGGCGACCACATCGGCGGAAGAAGGCGTCCTGTCGAGCGACCTGTCGCTTATTTGCGTCGGCACGCCCTCGCGCCGCAACGGCAGCCTCGATACGTCCCACGTTGAAACGGTGTGCCGGGAAATTGGCGCGGCGCTCAAGAAGAAGTCTACCCGCCACACCATCGTCATCCGCTCGACCATCTTGCCGGGAACGATGCGCAACGTCGTCGTCCCAGCGCTTGAAGAAGCGAGCGGCATGAAGGCTGGCGAAGGCTTCGGCGTCGCCAACAACCCAGAGTTCCTGCGCGAGAGCACGGCCGTCAAAGACTTTTATGATCCGCCGAAGACGGTTATCGGCGCGATTGATCGCGACGCCGCCGACGCTGTCGCCAGTCTTTACGCCATGCTCGACGCCCCGCTCATTGTGACCAGCCTCGAGACGGCGGAAATGGTGAAGTATGTCGACAACTGCTGGCACGGACTGAAAGTCGCGTTCGGCAACGAGATTGGCAATCTTTGCAAAGCCCTTGGCATCGACAGCCATGAGGTGATGGACATCTTCTGCCAGGATACGAAACTCAATCTCTCGCCTTATTACTTGAAACCCGGCTTCGCCTTTGGCGGTTCATGTTTGCCGAAGGATTTGCGGGCGCTGAATTTCAAGGCGCGTGAACTTGATGTCGACGCGCCTGTACTGGCCTCGGTTCTGCCGTCGAACCGAAATCAAATCGAGCGCGCAGTCGACTGGGTCGCCGCAACCGGCAAGAAGAAAATCGCCTTTCTTGGATTTTCCTTTAAGGCCGGTACGGACGATCTCCGCGAAAGCCCGCAGGTCGAGGTCATTGAGCGGCTCATCGGCAAGGGCTTCGATCTGAAACTTTACGATCGAAACGTTCAGCTCGCGCGACTCACCGGCGCCAACCGCGATTACATTCTTAAGGTCATCCCGCACATAGCTGACCTGATGGTCGACAGCGTTGATGAGGCGATCGCCCACGGCGAAATCGTGATCATCGGAAATCCGGAGAAAGAATTTGCGTCTGTCCCGAAGAGATTAGGCGAAAACCAGCGTCTGCTGGACTTCGTGCGCCTGAAAGATCGGGGAGACCTTGGGCAACGGTATGACGGAATCAACTGGTAAGGCGTCGCACGGTCGGCGCGTACTGATCATAGTTGAGAACCTGCCGGTTCCATTCGACCGGCGGGTTTGGAACGAAGCGCGCACCCTTGTTGCGGCAGGATATGAGGTCTCGGTAATCTGCCCGACGGGCAAGGGCGCCGAGGCGCTGGAAGAGACGCTGGAAGGCGTGCGCATTTACCGCCACCCCTTGCCGCTCGAAGCGAGCGGCGCAATGGCGTATTTCGTCGAATACGGCGCGGCGCTCTGGCATGAATTTCGGCTGTCTTTGAAAGTGCTGCGACGGCAAGGTTTCGACGCCATTCACGCCTGCAATCCGCCGGACACAATCTTCCTGATCGGGGCGTTCTACCGGTTGTTTTTCGGCAAGAAGTTTCTATTCGATCATCACGACATTAACCCCGAACTATATGAGGCGAAATTCGGCAAGCGCGGGCTTTTCTGGCGCCTGCTTGTGCTGTTCGAATGGCTGACTTTCCGGACCGCGCACGTCTCGATCGCAACCAATGAAAGCTACGCGCGAATTGCAACCGGCCGAGGCGGCATGAAGCCGGAAAACGTATTTGTTGTTCGCTCGGGCCCACAACTCGAGCGCATGAAGGTATTGCCTGCGAACAATCTGATGAAACGCGGGCGGACCTACCTGGTCGGCTATGTTGGCGTCATCGGACAGCAGGAAGGGATCGATCTTTTGCTCGAAGCGGTTGACCGCATCGTCAACCATCACGGGCGGCGCGACATCCAGTTCGGCATTGTCGGCGGCGGGCCGGCGCTCGGCCCCATGAAAACGCTGGCCGAAAGGATGGGCCTGTCTTCCTACGTCACCTTCACAGGGCGCGCGAGCGAGGAAGAAATGCTCGAAATGCTGAACACGGCGGAAGTTTGCGTCAATCCCGACCGCGTTAATGTGATGAACGACAAATCCACCATGAACAAGATCATGGAGTACATGGCGCTCGGCAAGCCCATCGTCCAGTTCGAGCTGACGGAAGGCCGCGTCTCCGCAGGCGAGGCCTCGCTCTACGCAAGGCCTAATGACGCCGCAGACATGGCCGAAAAGATCCTGATGCTGATCGATGATCCCGAAGCGCGCGCGCGCATGGGCGCCTATGGCCGGGAGCGTCTTGAGAAATCGCTCTCCTGGGAACATTCCGCGCCCCATTTGCTTGCGGCTTACGAGGCGCTGTTCGCCGGTGCGCTGGCCGCCGCCCCGGCGGAGACTGACGGCGAAGCCGCTCCCGCTGAATAGGCTGCCCACAGCCCCATCGAAGGCTATTGTGCTGCAGCGCAATAGATGATCCCATTCCAGTCGCAGACGCAGCGCATACGATGCATTTTGTCTGAGTTGGGGGCGTGCATGACCTGGACACGGCGGGCGGTAATCGAAATTTTTGGCCGCGCCGGGGGGCTAGCCGGCGCAACCGCTGCGATGCATGGACTAGGCGCGCTAGCGGCGTCACCCGCCGCCGCGGCCAAGCCGCCGGAGGCGCGCGGGGCGGGTGCCGGCAAGTCGATCATCATCCTCGGCTCAGGCGTCGCCGGCCTCGTTGCCGCATATGAACTCGAGCAGGCCGGATTTTCCTGTCGAATAGTCGAGGCGCGCGGGCGCGCGGGCGGGCGCAACTGGACGTGGCGCGACGGAGAGGCGGTGCCCCATCACAGCGGTGAGCAGACCGTGTCATTCGACAGCGGACAGTATTTCAACGCCGGAGCGGCGCGGCTGCCGTCGTTTCATCACCGCATGCTCGCCTATTGCCGCAAGTTCAACGTGGCGCTCGAGCCGTTTATCTATGAGAACCTGAACGGCTATTTCCAGAGCGATAGAGTTCTTGGCAGCGCGCCTGTCCGCCACCGTCATGTGAGACACTCCGTACAGGGCGCGGTTGACGAGATGCTCGCCAAGTCGATGAGGCGCCGCATGCTTGACCAGCCCGCAAGCAAAGAAGATTTCGAAAAGATCGAGGCGTTCCTCGGACTCTATTCCGGGCGCGCAAAGAATGCCCGCTTTTCGTTTGACTGGCGAGGCGGCTTTGTGCGCGACCCAGGCGCAGGAATAAATGGGCCTGAAACGCTGCCGCCCATACCGCTAAAGGAGATCGCCAACTGCCCCGCGCTTGCCCACGCACTGGCGAGCTACGATTACATTGAATGGCAGCCGAGCCTCATGCAGCCGGTTGGCGGCATGGACAGGATCATTGACGGCTTCCTGAAGAATTTGTCGGTACCCGTCATGTTCAACACCGTCGTCAAATCAATTCGCCAGACCGACAAGGGCGTTGAAATCGCTGCATCCGACCGGCGCGGCGCAGACATTCAGATAGCGGCGGATTATTGCGTGTGCGCGCTGCCGTTGCCCCCGCTGGCGCGCATAGACGCCGCCTGGTCGCCAGAGCATTCCGCCGCCATCGCGGACGGCGCCAGCGTCTATGGCGCCTCCAGCAAGATTGCCTGGCGCGCCGATCGTCGTTTCTGGGAAGAAGATGACGGCATCTACGGGGGCGCATCGTCGATCGATCACCCCGTCACCCAGTTGTGGTATCCCTCGCATGGCTTTCAGTCGAAAGGCGGCGTTTTCCTCGGTTGCTACAACGCCGGTGAAGCAGCAGAAAACTGGGCGCCGATGGCCCTGTCGGCGCAGCTCGCTTCAGCCCGCGAGGCGGGCTCGCGCCTGCATAAGACTTTCGCAAGCGAAGCCCGCGATCCCGTCGCCATCAACTGGACTGACCAGCCCTACAATGAAGGCGCCTGGGGCGTGCTCGCCGATCACCCTGATCGTCAGACGACCTATCGAACACTTCTGCAGCCAGATGGGAGGATCTATTTCGCCGGCGAGCATTTGAGCCATCTCTATGGCTGGCAGGAGGGCGCGGCGCTTTCCTCGCTCGAGGCCGTCTCTGCAATTGTAACGCGCGCCCTGGCCGAGGCCGCCTGAACGAAAGGACATCCATATGCTAAAGACGTTGTTGATCGCCGGAATTATGGCCAGCGGCGCAGCCTCCGCCAATGAAGCCGTAATCCGCCATCCTATTCCGGGCTCGGACTTTCCCATCGCCGAAGCCGTTTCTATTCGCGCTGGCTCCGATCTCGTATTTGTCAGCGGCGCCGTGCCGCGGGCTGTCGTTGAGGGAGGGGACCCCGCTGATCCGGCGACCTTTGGAGATACCGAGGCGCAGACCAAAACCGTTCTCGAGGCCATTTCGGCGCGCCTTGAACGCGCCGGCATGGGGCCGGGCGACGTCGTCATGATGCGCGTCTATCTCGTTGGCGATCCGAAGTTCGGTGGACGGATGGATTTCGCAGGGCTGATGCGCGGCTATTCGCAATTTTATGGCACGCCCGAGCAGCCGAACCTGCCGGCGCGCTCAGCCATTCAGGTCGCGGGCCTGGCCCAACCGGGCTGGCTTGTCGAGATCGACGTAGTGGCGGCGAAAGCGCCCGCCGCGCCGACGAAGAAGCGGATGAGATAGTCGATCCGGTTTGCGAGGATTGGTAGTCTATGGGGCCTGACGACGGCTGCTCGGAGATGTCGCCCCGATTTGTTCAGTTCAACTTTGCTACCGCGACTTGCGCCGCCACAAGATCCTGCGCGCCTATGCCCACCAGTTTCGCTAGGGTGATATCGTCGGCGTGAACGCGGCCCGCAACCTTCGCCAACAGAATGTCGCCGATTTCGCCGGCGAGCCGGTCGAGGGTGTATTCCCCCCGCGATAACGCACGTTGGACATCGCCATTTTCTGCGGCGATTTCTCGGTCATCAACGAAGACGCGCGCGCGATTCAGCACGGTGGAATCGAGTTCGCACTTCGTTGCGTCGTCAGCTCCGACTGCAGTGATATGCTGACCTGCTTGAATCCACTCGCCGCGCACGATGGGATCGCGCGCCAAGGTCGCGGTAATGACGACGTCAGCCTTCCGGACGGCGTGCTCAATCTCCTGCTCTACGTCGATGCGCACGTCAGGCAGAGCAACTGTGAGGCGCGCTTTGAGCTGCGCCGCCTTCGCCTCGTTGCGTCCCCATATGAGAAGTCGTTTGAAAGGTTTTTCGTGGTGAAGCGCAATGGGTTGCCAATATGCTTGGACGCCTGCGCCAATCACGGCGGCTGTATGAACAACGGGCGGCGCGAGCAGCCGCGCAGCCAACGCACCGGCGGCAGCGGTTCGAATATCCGAGAGATAGTGCTCGTCCTGAAGCATCGCTAGAAGCTGTCCCGTGCCGGCGTCCAGGACGGCCACGAAGCCTCCTTGAGGGACACCGGATTCCGCATTGGCGGCGAACCAAGGCGCTACCTTGACGATAAAGGTCGGTTGGCCAGGAATCGTGCCGGCCTTGACGTACACATCTCCATCTTGCGACCCATCGCTGGGGAAGAGCGTGATTTGGCCGTTTTGCGCGCGCCCTGCGCTGGTCTGACGGAATGCTTCGGCAACCGGCTCGATGAGGTCAGCAAAGCTGATGCTGGCGCGCAGCGCATCCGCACGAATTACACGTAAGGACGATCCGCTCACAGATGAACCTCCAACTCGCCATGACCCATCACGACGACCGCGCCGCCAACCAGCACCCGGCCCGGATCGTCGCCGGATTTCTCAACCGTCACGCGTAACTCGCTCGGGCGACCCACGAACCTTCCCTGGTGGAGGACGAAGCTTTCTCCCATTGGCGCCAAGCCTTCCCGGATACGATATGCGCCGACGACACCCGCCGCGCTGCCGGTAGCGGCGTCTTCCATCAGGCCGTCATTGTTCCAATGCCGTATTTCGAGCGCCGCCTCATCGAGGAGGACGGCGAACTGTGCGCTAACGCGGGACAAAAGGCCCGTGAGGTCTTCAACCACGCGGGCGCGCTCCAGCGCACCCGGAACCACGGGCACAACCAGATACCGCAATCCCGTCGTCAAGACGCTCAACGGCAGTCCGTCGACGAGGTCTTGCACGCTCAGCCCGAAAGCGGTGGCCCAGACTTGCCGGTCTGTCGCCTCGCCAATAAAAGTGGCCGGCCCCTGATCCAGCATGCAGCTGAATGTTGAGGCGCCACGCTCGACTGTCACGGGCGCAACGCGGCCGGAAAGATCGAAGCGCCATGTCGCGTGACCGGTTTCACCGGAGGCGGCGTGCAGCGCAGCGGCGGCGCCTAAGAGAGGGTGCCCGGCGAACGGCAATTCCTCGAAGAGATCAAATATGCGCGCCTTGACGGTTTTTTTGCGCATATCGGGTACCAGGAAGATCGTCTCGAACTGTCGAAACTCTCGAGTAATCGCCAGCATTGTGTCTGCGCTTAAACCCCGCGCGTCCGTGAACACGGGCAAAGGGTTTCCGCCGAATGGCTGCGATGTGAAGACGTCAACATGCGTGTAGTGGTAGCGTATGGGCTGAGACGTTTTCACAAGTGCTTACCCAGAGCGTTTACAAAGCCTCGGATCGCTTCCTCGTCGCGCCGGTAGAAGGTCCAACCACGTTTGCGCGTCGCGCGGAGCAAGCCGGCGTCGCAGAGAAGGGTGAGATGCCGCGACGCTGTCGCCGCAGCGATTCCAAGCCGGTCTCGGATGAAATCGGCGCAAACCCCGTCGACTTCGAGGTCGCCGTCCGTCTGCGGCGGAAAATTGGCGGCTGGGTTTTTCAGATCCTGAAGAACCGCCAACCTCACCGGACTGGCCAGAGCCTTGAGAACCAAAAGATTTGTTTCGTTGTTTCGCATAATATCGAAATAGCAAAGTTTGGTTCGGGCAGTCAAGGCTGTCGAAATCCGGCGGCGTTAGGGGCGGCCCACCTGCGTCGCCGAACGCTGTAACGTCGCGCAAATTGAGAGACCGGGTTACCTTCTGCCGATAGGGCTTTTCTAAATGCGCAGCGACTGCTGGTTTAGTAAATTCCAGAGTTGGTAATCGACCTGGAGGGCACATGGAGTTTTGGACAAAATGCGCGTGGCTCCTGCTTGCCGCTGTTCATGCGCCGCCTGCCGCCGTGGCGTTTGCGCCCGAGCTTGCGAGGCGCCTCTACGGCGTCGATCCGAATGGGGCCTTGGGTCTTCTTGTCGTTCATCGCGGAGTTTTGTTTCTCGCGATTGTCGCGACGGCTATTTTCGCAACGTTTGATCCCAATGTGCGGCGCGCCGCGTCCGTAATCATTGCAATAAGTATGGTGGGCTTCCTTGCGCTCTATTCGCTTGGCGGCATGCCGGCGGGTTCGCTGCGCACGATCGCCGTCCTCGATGCGGTTGCGATGGCTCCGCTGATTTTCGTCGCCGCTATCGCCTGGCGGTCTTGACGTTAACGCCCGTAACAAGATCGCCGAACGGGCAGGCGATGCGATGCCTAAGCGCGCACCACCTCGCACACAGGATCGCAAAGATCCACTATTTAAAGGCTAGCGCGCTCGAGCTTCGAACCTTTTCATTCAGTGCATCCCCGTGCTCATCCGCCCACCGGCAGAGCGCCTCGGTGACCGGAGCGAGGCTCGATCCCAAGGCTGTTAGTCGGTACTCCACCCGTGGCGGCGCCTCCGCATAGGCATGCCGATCAAGTAGGCCGGCGGCCTCTAGCCGCTTGAGCGTTTGCGAAAGCATCTTTTGGCTGACGCCGGGAAGCCTGCGCTCGATCGCGTTGAACCTCATGGTCCCACCTTGAAGGGCATAGATTACGAGAACGGCCCATTTATCTCCGATTACATCAAGCAGCCATCGCGGGCCGCTAGTCTGATCAAGAACACAAGTCTGCTCGATCGTCATACTTACCTCCGGGTGCGCAGCGGTGGTTGAAGTGCCTTCTTGGCTAAAAGATTTGAGAATACCAACTCTGACCCCCTGTTTGAGGAGATCAATATGACGACCAATCTGTCCGTATGCGCCGTTTCGGGTAAGCAGCTGTTCCAGCTTCACGGCTTTGAGTCTGAATGGGGGTTCGCTCAGACCGTGCGCGCCGGTCCGTTTATCTTTGTGTCCGGGACGGTCAGCATTGACGCCCAAGGTCGTCCAACGGCGGTTGGCGATATGTGTCAGCAAGTCACGAACGCATACGCGGCGATCTCAGCGTCGCTTGCGCCGTTCAAAGCCACCTTGTCTCACATCGTGCGCGAGACGCTGGTAACGACCGATTTGCCGCGCTTTCTCGGTGAGGGCGCCCCGGCCAGAATTCTTGCGTATCGGGGACACTCGCTCCCCGCTTCATCAGCTTGGACCGAGGTTGCGCGCCTTGCCCAACCTGAGTTCCTTTTCGAGGTTGAAGTCATGGCTTACCTCGCGGGATAGGCTGCGCTGTAGCGATAAGGAGGCGCGCGCTCACTGCGCCCGCAGCCGGTCGACGCACTGGATCGGCAGGGTCGGGCTACAAGTCTAGGTACCGTCAGTCGCCATTTCCGGAAGGTGGTGGTGCGGGCGGTCGGGGTCGAACCGACACTCCTTGCGGAACCGGATTTTGAGTCCGGCGCGTCTGCCAATTCCGCCACGCCCGCTGCCGAAGCGACGCTTATCGAGAAACCAGCGGATAGCCAATTAATTTCTTGGATTTATGCTCGAATTACGCACGCCGTCCGACAATCCCGTCGTTCAGCGCATGCCCTTTGCCTGTCCGCCGTCAACCGCCAGCGCCGCCCCGGTGACCCAATTGGCTCGCGATGAAACAAGCCATACGGCGGCGTCGGCAACCTCGGCCGGGGTTCCCAAACGGCCAAATGGAATATTGTTCTTCACCGAATTATAGAGGTCCGGCTGGTGTTGGCGGACCATGTCCCAACCGCCGCCGGGAAAATCAATCGAGCCTGGCAGCAACGCATTGACCCGGATACCATTCGGTCCTTCCATTACGGCGAGCTTCTTGGCGTAGGCGTTGAGCGCAGCTTTCGAGGAAGTATAGGCGAAATCCGACATGGGGGTCGCCTCGATCGCCGACACTGAGGAGATGAACAGGATCGAGCCGCTACCCTGCTCGCGCATATGCGGCAGCACCGCGTCGACCAGCCGCACCGCGCCCATCAGGTCAACAGCCAGACTGGCGTCCCAATTCGAACGGTCCGGCCCGACCGCCAGCGCGGATGCGTTGCTGACGAGAATATCGATGCGCCCAAACCGCTTGCGCGCCGCGTCGGCAAGCGCCTCCACCGACGCGTCGTCGCTTACGTCGCTGCGAACGGCTAGCACCTCTGCGCCGCGTTGCGTTATCGAGTTTGCAGCAGCTTCCAGCGTCTCGCCCCCGCGAGCAGCAATGACCAGCCGCGCGCCTTCAGCCGCCAACCCACGAGCGATCGCAAGACCGATGCCCCGGCTTGCCCCGGTCACCAAGGCTACCTTGCCCGTCAGACCCAGATCTATGGTTTTGCTCCGCTGTCTGAGATTGCGCCGTTGGATAAGCGAGCCGAGCGCGCTCACTTCGCACAGTATACTTTCACACAAAGCATTGACGCAGTCGAGCAAATGCGGTCGCAAGGGTCAAGCTTGCGGCTCCTGACGCAAAATTAAGCGGTGCAGGCCTTAATCGATAGCCGCGCCTTCATACTTCACTGTCCACCGCCAGGGAGATGTCAATGCACACGCCGCGATCCGAACCGCTAAAGCTGGACGAAGAGCGCGTACACGAGGAAGACAGCCGGCAAGGCGTTATAGCCTTGTTTCGCGACATCCTTGGCGATCTCGCAACGGCGGCGGGCGGACAACCTGCTGCGCCAGACGTGGAAGTTGGAAAAAAGAATGCGGCGGCCGGGCCGCACGGCCGCCTCGGCGATGTTGTCGAGCGCCTCGACGAGCGCGCCTTCGGCCTCTTGCTCCTGCTGCTGGCGCTGCCCTGCACGCTGCCGTTCGTCTACATCCTGCCGCAGATCGTCGCCCTGCCTATGCTGGCGCTCGCCGCGCAGATGGCGTGGGGCCGGCAAAGCCCGTGGTTGCCGCGCGCGCTTGAGGAGCGGCGCTTTAGCATTCCGGCATTTTCAAGCGTCATCAATCGCGCTGAAAAATATGTCGGTTGGTTCGAGGCGCTGGCGCGGCCGCGGCTGACCGTGCTGACCGGGCGGGTCGGCGCGCGAATCGTCGGTGCGCTGTTGCTGTTTCCCGCCGCATCGATCCTGACGCCGCTGCCGTCGACCAACACCGTTCCCGGCATCGGTGTCGCCATCGCCGCTCTGGGCCTGATCGAACGCGACGGCCTCTTGGTCATCCTTGGTCTGTTCATCGGTCTCGCCTGGGTGGGGTTGCTCCTGTTTTTCGGCGTGGAATTAGCAACATTCATCAAGGACTGGCTGGCCGTGCGGATTTAGGCCGAGGCAATAAGGCGCGCTGTCACATCCGCGTGTGACGATCCGCCTAACGGCGCGGCAGAGTACGGAAGGCTATTTTCCGGCCATGACTTCATCGGCGCTGAAATCTCGCGCATTGGCGCTCACTACCGTCGAGCGGGCGCTGCTAATCGCAGCGCTTGTGAGCGCGGGGCTGATCGTCGGCGCGCATCTGTTTGAGCGCATCGGCGGCCTGGCGCCCTGCGCGCTGTGCCTTGACCAACGCGAGGCCCATTGGACCGGTCTTGCGCTTTCGGCTGGCGGCGCGCTGGCGAGCCTTGCCTGGCGCGCCCGGCTGGTGGCCGCGGCGGCGGCAGGCGCGTGCGCCCTTATCTACGCCATCAGCTCAGGGCTCGCGCTTTACCATACGGGCGTCGAGTTCGCCTTCTGGCCAGGACCGGCGGGATGCAGCGGCGGCGGACCGGTCGATCTCAAGCCAGGCGGGCTAGAAGCCGCGCTTGCCGCCGGGCCTTCCGGGCCCTCGTGCTCCGAAGCGCCGTGGCGCATGTTCGGCGTATCGATGGCCGGGTACAACATG
>CAZSBU010000035.1:0-16093 GCA_964605055.1 uncultured Caulobacterales bacterium
CCTTCATCGCCAGAGGAACTCGAACTCGAATTTTCTGGCGCCGCGGACGGCGCGAGCCTTCGCGACGCGCAGCAGGAGGTTCTCCTCGCTCTTTGGGCCAAGGGATATCCGGCTGCGCGGATCGTCCGCAGACGGGCGGAGGCGCGAATGGATGAGGGGCTCGCCAGAGCCGTGTTCGAGTTTCATTCTGGCAATCAGGCCACATTCGGTGAACTGAAGGTTTCGGGCGCAGAGCGAACCAATACGACTTACCTTGGAAAGCTTAAGACCTGGGAAGCAGGCGAAATCTACGACCGGTCAAAGCTCGTCACCTATCGTGACCGCCTTGCCGCAATCGGCATATTCACTGGGGTTGACGTTGAAGCAGGCGCGCCAGATGAAAATGGAGTTGCGGACGTGATCCTCGAAGTCGACGAACGCCCGCGACGAACCGTCGGCGCAGGCGCATCATTCTCTACAGCCGAGGGGCCGGGCGGCCGATTATTTCTCGAATACAGGAACATGTTCGGCGCTGCGGAGCGCGCGCGCGCTGAACTCTCAGCCACTGCGGTCGAGCAGTCGCTCGTCTTCAACATCGACAAACCACTACCGCTCTTTCCGGGCTCCGTGTTCGGACAATTCAGTTTTCGCAACGAAACCACTGATGCGTTCAACGCGCGTTCAGTCCAACTTTCAGCAGGATTTGCGCGTCGCTGGCTGAAAGATCGCCTCGAAACCCGCGGCGGCGTAGCTTTTGAAACGTCGGGCGTCGACTCGCTCGAAGGCGACGAGCGCACGTATTTCTTCTCTGTACCCCTTTCAGCCGTCTGGAATACCGAAGACGATCCGTTAACCCTATCTCGGGGCGTGCGCGCCGCCTTGCTCGTCAGCCCCTATGTCGGCTCGAGCAATTTTACTCAGGGCGATTTAAGCGCCCGCGGGCGAATAAATTTCGGAGCTGATGACCGCTTCACGCTGGCGGCGCGAACGCGGCTCGGCGCAACCGTCGGCGTATCGTTCGAAGACCTGCCGATCAACAAAAGGTTTTTCCCCGGCGGCGGCGCCTCGGTTCGGGGATTTGATTTTCAAGCCGCCGGGCCCGTCACAATTGACGGCACGCCGATTGGCGGGCGGTCGGTAATCGAAGGCGCAATCGAGGCGCGCACCAAGGTTACGTCAACAATACAACTGGCCGCGTTTCTCGACGCTGGTACGGCGTCGCCGTCGGCATTTCCGGACTTTTCGGGACCCTACCTTCTCGGCGGCGGCGGCGGCGTTCGCTACCTGACCCCAATTGGGCCCATCCGCGCAGATTTCGCAGTACCGCTCAATCCAAGACCAACAGACAGCGACTTCCAGCTCTACATTTCCTTGGGACAGCCCTTCTGATGCGGCGCGTTTTTATCATTGTTTTGATTATTATCCTTGTGGTGATCGCCGCAGCCTTTGTTCTGTTGCGCACGGGGCCGGGACATGAACTGTTGAAGTCGATTGCCGCCAACGTGTTGTCGTCAGCGACGGGAGGCGACGTGCGCATCGCGCGGCTTTCCGGAGCGCTGCCAGGTCAGGTTAGACTTGAAGGCGTATCGGCGTCTCTTGAGGGAACAGAGTGGCTTGCTCTCGACGAACTCGATATCGAGTTGGATGCTTGGGCGCTGGTGTCTAGACGTATTGATGTCGACAACCTCACGATAGGCCGTGTGAAATGGACGGGCGATCTTCCCGAGCGCAAAGAGGAAAATGACGCCCCGCCAAGCAGTTTCGCGCTTCCAGATCGTCTGCCGGACGTTGCCATTCGCTCTTTTACGTTACGATCGCTGGTTCTCGATGAAGGCATAACGGGCGAGCCTGTCGAACTGTCGGCCGAAGGGTCTCTGATTTCAGGTGGTGAGGAAATTGACCTCCGGCTGAACGCCAACAGCTCTCTTGATGCGGACGAAATAGCAATCTTGATCGCTCACCACACCGGAGAGCAGACGGCATTCGTCGATATCAGCATTTTCTCACGCGCCGAGGGGGTCATAAGCCGCCTCGCCGATCTGGGCGGAGCGGTGAGCGTTACCGCAAAGGGCAATGCGCCTCTTGCCGATTTCCGTCTGGATCTGAATGCAATACTTGGCGACTTGGGATCGCTTCAGGCAATTGCAACAGCGGATCTCGAAGCCGGAAACGGATTGCAATTGGCCATGACTGCGCAGCCCGGCGAGACGCTTGCCGCATTTCAGGAAGAGCTCGGTCCTGATGTCGGCCTTAATGCCCGCCTGATCTCCACCGAAAACGGTGGGCGGATATATCTCGACGAACTGTCAACGGCAGCGGCCAGCATGACAGGCGAAGCGATCTGGCAAAATCGCGGCGACCGTCTCGTAAATTTCACGTTCGACCTGAATACGGTGATGGCGGCCGACTTCTACCCGGCGCTACAGGAATTTACAGGCGATCGACTGAACGCGGCGGCAAAACTAACGCCTTCAGGTAGGTTCTTCGACGTTGAGGCCGATCTATCTTCCTCGCGATTCGAGTTCGTCCTTCGCAACGCCCGCACCGATCTCCGTCAGCGGATTGAAGGCGATGTCGACCTCCAACTGGCGGCATCGGATACCGGCCGTCCTCTCCTTGATGCGGGCGCATCGTTTGCTGGCCGTGTCTCTGCCGATACGCAACAGCTTATACGCGTTGACGATTTCAAGGCGGTTGTTGCGGGCAGCGAAGTTTTACGGGCCATCGCCAGCTTCGACCCAACAACCTCTCAGATCGCCGCGGAAGGTGATGTAACGATCGCTCCGGATGTGGCCGCAAGGCTTCAGTCGATTGGTGAGTTACAAGGCGCGGCCACAAGCCGTTTCTCGCTTACGGGCAGCACAGATAATTTCGCGTTGCGGCTAGATGGTCGAACGCCGGCATTGACTTTTGCAGACGGTCCAGTACCCGCAGCCACATTTACGGCAAACGCAAGCGGCCTTCCCACTACCCCTCAAGTTGAAGTAAGCGCGCGGAACGAGCTCAGCGGACGCTTACGAATTAACGCCGGGCTTGGACAATCCGGAGACGTGTCGATACCCGAATTACGCATGGAGGGCGCTGGGTTTCTGCTCACAGGAAGTGGCCGTTTTACCGAGGCCAATGAAACAGGCGCAATTCAGATTGACTATCTCGGCGAAGATGGAGCCATGCCGTGGCCCGGACTTTTGCTCGAGGGTGACGCCAGCGTTTCCGCAATCGTCAATACTACGCGCGGCGCAACGGAGATCGGCGCAACTATCAATCAGCTTAGAATAGGAGACAGTGCAGTCTCAGGTCTCATGTTCGAAGCTAATGGGTCTTCGCAGAGGTTGCCGTTGCGTTTTGAGGTCGCATCGCTGCGGCTTGCAAGCGCGCCTGCGCTTACAAAAGTGAGCGGGCGCGCAACTGCGAATCTTGCGGGTCGGTCGCTTGATATCGCCCAGCTCAGCTTCCTGGCCGACGGCGAACCGGTAGCCCTTACCGCGCCGATGACAATTGCCGCTACAGATGGCGTTTCAATTAAAAATTTACGCGGACGTTATGGCGAGAAAGGATTGATAGAGGCTGACGCGACTATTGATCCCCAGCGCTGGCGCGGCGTAATCCGCCTTGCAGACGTCGCCCTTGGGGCGACAGCATCTACGATCGACGCCAACGCAAACTTTGACACCAGCGAGGAAAAACTAGGCGCAGGGCAGATCGTTGTCACCTCGGAAATCGGCGCATCGCCCGCCGTCGTTCTGGATGCGAACGTTGAGTGGACCGACAGCGCTGTAACGATCGTAAGTGACGACGCTGAAGACCGGCTGTCAGTTGATGCGACTTTGCCGATACGCCTCACACGCAATGAACGGCTTGGCATCAATACAAATGGTCCGCTGGTTGGAGAACTCGCCTATCAAGGACGCGCGGAAAAGGTCGCCGCGCTTCTCCCTTCAGCGATCCAGTCGCTGGAAGGGGCCATTACCTTGGCGGCGCAAATCGGAGGAACATTCGCCGAACCTAAGGTCGATGGAGCGTTCCGCCTTGCGGACGGCGCGTATACAGAACTGACGTCTGGCTTGAGCATTGTCGGGATAGACATAGAGGCGTCGGCGACGAGCGACGCGAACGGCTTTGACATATCCTACACGCTTGGCGCATCAGGCCCTGGACAGAGCTCGAAAACAATCAGATCTGATGGACGCGTTTCCATCGGCGAAAATTCGGCTTTGAAGGCGTCGCTCGACCTTGATCGAGCGCAATTCACCGCTGGCCCGGTTGCGGCGGTGATCGCGAGCGGTCAGCTTTCAGTTGAAGGACCGCTCGATGCGGCAATCGGCGAAATTCTGGCCTCGGGCGAATTTGTCATCAACCAACTCGACGCTGAAGTCGAAACGCCCGAGACGACCGGACTTGTCAACATTGATGTTGTAGCGGTCAACGAAAGCGGCGATCCGATTTCTGACCTTGATACCTCTACGCCCGTGCCGCCAGTCCGTTTACAGATTAAAGTATCTGCGCCCGATCGCATCCGGATCGGCGGGCGAGGACTTGAAAGTTTCTGGGGCGCAGATGTCGCAATCGAGGGTAAAGCTGACGAGCCCTTGTTACTTGGTGCATTGCGCATGCGACGCGGGTCGATAGATTTTGCCGGCCGGAGATTTATCCTGACGCGCGGCGAGATACTTTTCGATCGACTGACGCCGAATAATCCGGTTCTCGATTTGCGCGCCGAATACACCACTGGCAACGGGACAGTGGCTGCCATTGTCATCTCAGGAAGGGCGGCTACGCCTGTGGTGGCGCTTCAGTCTACTCCAGCGCTGCCCCAGGAAGACATCATGGCGCTTGTTCTGTTTGGCAAGCCGGCAACCGAGCTGACAGCATTTGAATCGCTCCAGATGGCGCAGGCGCTGGCGCAACTCGGCGGTATAGGCCCCTTCGGCGGCGGCGGCGGCACGGGCGCAGCGCGCCGGGCCCTTGGCCTCGACATGCTCAATCTGGACCTGGATCCAGACAGCGGGACCTCCAGCACGCTGACTGTCGGAAAATACGTGACCGACGGATTGTTTGTTTCGGCGACGCAGGACGCGCGCGGCGAAAGCGGGTCAGTGCGCGTCCAATATGAAATCAATCGCAACATTGTTCTCGAGACCGAGCTCAAACAATCAGGCGACCAGACGATTTCAGCGAATTGGAAAAAGGATTTCTGATCCAGCGCAACGCGGTTCGTATGGGTCAGGCGTCGCCGCCCGCATATCGCACGATGCGCTGATCGATCCGTCCAAAAATCGAATGGCCGTGGTCGTCGCGCATTTCGATTTCAACGCGGTCGCCAAACTTCAAGAAAGGGGTACGCGGCTGACCGTCAAGGATCGTTTCGACCATCCGTTGTTCAGCTATGCAGGAATACCCGACCCCGCCATCTGCGATTGGTTTGCCGGGGCCTCCGTCAGACATATTGGACACAGTTCCCGAACCAATGATCGTCCCTGCCCCGAGCGCGCGCGTGCGCGCCGCGTGCGCGATCAGTTCGCCAAAATGAAAAGTCATGTCGACGCCCGCGTTCGCTTTACCGAGCGGGGCGCCGTTCACGGAGGTAAAGAGAGGCAGATTCAGGCGGCCGCCGCGCCAGGCATCGCCCAGGGCGTCCGGCGTCACGGCGCAAGGCGAAGCCGCCGAGGATGGCTTCGATTGAAAAAAGCCAAAGCCCTTCGCAAGTTCATCCGGGATCAACCCGCGCAAGGAAACATCATTCACAAGCAATACGAGCCGGATGTAACCGAGCGCATCATCGGCATTGACGCCCATGGGTACGTCGCCCGTGATCACTCCGACCTCCGCCTCGAGGTCAACGCCCCATGCCTCATCTTCAGCGACCAGAATATCTTCGCGCGGGCCGAGGAACTGATCAGACCCGCCCTGGTACATCAGCGGGTCGGTCCAGAACGATGCCGGAAGCTCGGCCCCGCGCGCCTTTCTTACCAGCGCAACGTGATTAACATACGCCGAACCATCCGCCCACTGAAAGGCCCGCGGCAGAGGCGCAGCGCAGGCGCGCTCATGGAACCGTTCGACCGGTGCGGCGCCCGCCTCAAGGCTTTGCGCGAGTTCCAGAAGGTGACCTTCTGCGTGTGTCCAATCATCGAGCGCCGCCTGCAGGGTCGGCGCGATGCGCGTCGCGTCGGTGTATCGGGTCAGGTCTGAGGATACGATAACGAGCCGACCGTCGCGGCCCTCCCTTAGCGAGGCCAGCTTCATAGTCGACCCTTTTTGTTGTCGAGCTACCGCAAGGCCAAACTTGGGATTTATTGAGGCGCTCCCGTTACGGGCGCGGCGTTGGCCCGAATATGGATGCGACCCGTCCAAGCAAGACGCCTAGCTCAGCGCGTCGGAACACGAATAGAAGAATGAACGCAAAACTAAGGTTGATGCAAGCCGCGATAAAAAGGCCGGCGCCGTCGTTATTCGGGTCGATCCCAAGTGGCGTAAACAGGTGGAAACTCACTGCGCCCGCCATGATGGCAAGTCCGATCAATGCGCCTAGCGCCTGCAGATGCTGGTATCGCGGTAGGATGCCGATCACCAAAAGAACGGAGGCAACCAACTCCGCCGACCCAATGACATACTGACTGAAGAGCCCCGCATGCTGGAATATGCCGGGTGCGCCGATAGAGCCCGCCCAGCCATCCAGTCGGCCAAAAATCTCCTGGGTTTTGATATGGTCGGTGAATTTGTAGCGCAGGCTGTCGAGGAACACCCCCGCCATAAAAAGGGCCATCGCATGGGGGATAAGGGTGAGGAGTCTCGCCATCTTGCGTCTCGGTCTTTGCGTTAAGGTGAAGGAACCGCCTGATTACGCTCCAATCCAAGAAAGCGCGCGAAAGGCGCAAGCCCCTGCACCGCCCGCCCAGTCGAGGGAGCAGAGTTATCTCTAGCTGCGCCGACTAAAATCCGCCAATCACAAGCCCGCAATCGTGATCCAGGGTTCAGGCGAAATCGTTCTCTAGCACAAGACGATAGCGCGCCTTTCCGCTGGCGAGATGGGCCATGGCCTCATTGATTTTAGACATGGGGAAATTCTCGGTCTGGGCCTCTATTTTATGGCGGGCGCAGAACTCGAGCATTGTGGCGGTCGTCGAGGGCGCGCCAAGCGGCGATCCTCCGAAGGATTTCTGACCATCGATCATGGAAAAGGCCGAAGCGCCGACCGGGTTCGGCGCGACGCCAACAAGGTGCAATCGCCCGCGCGGCGCCAAGGTTTCAATCAGGCGCTGCCAATCCATGTCGACCGCCACCGTTGACAGCAGAAAGTCGAACCGTCCCCGTGCGACTTTCCACTGTGAAACATCCCGGGAATCAATCGTGTGATGGGCGCCGAGCCGGCGCGCCTCGTCGGATTTGTCAGGCGAGGAAGTAAACGCGGTTACCTCGCAACCCCATTTGTTTAGGAACTGCAATGCGAGGTGGCCCAATCCGCCGATCCCGATAACCCCTACCCGATCGGTCGGCCTGACGCCGCATTCAACGATGGGGTTGAAAACCGTAATGCCGCCGCAAAACAATGGACCCGCCTTGGCTATATCTAGGTCATCAGGCAACGGTATCGCCCACACCCACTGGCAGCGAACGATATCCGCAAAGCCTCCGTGGCGGCCGACGATCGATCCTTCGTTTTTTGGAGAAAGATTGTGATCGCCAGCCATGCTCGCACGTGACGTCAGATCGCTACGCGAATACCAACCGAGTCCAACTTTTTGCCCGATCTTCAGCCCCAGAGCGCTCGGTCCAAACGCCCTCACCCGACCGACGACTTCGTGGCCGCCGACGAATGGATAAACTGTCTGGCGCCATTCATTTTCCCACATGGACATGTCGGAATGGCAGACGCCGCAATATTCAACCGCAATCTCGACCTCATCGTCAGCGAGCGCGGGCAGTTGGTACTCAAATTTTCGAAACGGCGCTTTTGGTCCGTCGGCGGCCCATGCTCTTACGGTCGTCATCGTGTCGTCTCCTTTGCAATTGAGCGCCTAGCAGCGTGTTCGGGCAGATAGCACGACCGTCATTTCGGCGCGAGACGAACGGTCATCGCGCGGCACGCCAAGAGTCGACATAGCTTTGGCGCTCAACCGTCCCGGCTTGCGGATCAACGTCGAGCGGATCGCGCGTATCGATCATAACTGCGTATTCATCCGTACCCGGTTTTTTCTGTTCAAGCATGTTGGCCAGCGCTTTTGGATGCGGTCCGTGGGTGAAGCCCGATGGATGAAACGTCATCATTCCGGCCTTGATATTGTCGCGACTGAAGAAGTCGCCGGCGTGATAGAAAAGTACTTCATCGTAATCGTCATTGTTGTGGAAAAAAGGCACTTTCAGAGCGCCGGGATCCGTCTCGAACGGTCGCGGCGCAAAAGTGCAGACGACGAAGCGATCGGCGATAAAGGTCGTATGGGCCGACGGCGGCAAATGATAACGATGACTGACGATTGGGCGTATATGCCGGACGTTGATGCGTACCGGCGCCAAATCGCCATGCCAGCCGACGGCGTCGAGCGGGTTATACGGATAGGCGACTGTGGAAATAGAGCCGCGCTTCTTTATATTCACACGCGTCTCGGCGTCTTCATTCTGATGCGCACGAAACCCATCATCCATTCGCGGCGCATCAAGCATCGCGGGATCGAATATGGCATGGCCTCCCAATAGTCCTTTGTCCGGCAGCGTGAAATGGCTATTGCTTGCTTCAATCATCAGGACTTGAATTGGTGCTCGCGGCGCCAGCCGCCACATCGTGCCGCGCGGCAGCATGACATAGTCGCCAGCTTCAATATCGAGACGACCATAATCGCAAAATAGGTCTCCCGTTCCCGAGTGAATGAATAGTAGTTGATCGCCATCAGCATTGCGAGCGAGCGCCGGCATCGCCGAATCGAGCGACCAGAACCGGATCTCTGTCGCGCTGTTGCCGAGGATGCGCGGCGCGCCCCAAGGACTGGAAGCAGCGCCTTCAAGCGCATTCAGGTCAAAGGCGCGCGGTCGCAGTGGCCCCTCAAACGAAGTCCACCCTGTTGGCGGCCGCTTGTGGTGCATAAAGGTCGCCGGACCAAAGAACCCCTCTTTGGATATCTCGCGCTCATAGGTGCCGGTCGGCATGTCGGCATGCGCCTGGCGGGAGGCCTCGCCTTCTACGCGCGACGGCTGGATCCATTTGCGGGACATTTTTTCGCTCCGTTAAGCTCGCTCTTAGGCTCACTCGGATCAGCACTTTAGTCTGCGTGAGCCGTCAAGGGCAGCCTTATTGAGGTCAGGAGGCTTCGCAACCTGTGCTTGGAACCCACAGCCTGGTCTGGTAACGGCTCCGAGAGCGACGTTGCGCGGTTCTTGCCGGGCGCGCGAGCTCTGACCATATGCCGCCGAGAAGGAAATGCCCATGAAAACCCGCGTTCTTATCCTTGGTTCCGGCCCGGCTGGTCTTACTGCGGCAATATATACCGCGCGGGCGGGCCTCGATCCGGTTGTCGTGCACGGCATGCAACCCGGCGGTCAGATGACCATTACAACCGACGTCGAAAACTACCCGGGCTTCGCCGACGTTATCCAGGGCCCGTGGCTCATGGAGCAGATGCAGAAGCAAGCAGAACACGTAGGCGCAAAATTCGTTGGCGACCTGATCGTAGACGTCGACCTTTCCACCGCGCCATTCAGACTCCAGGGTGATTCCGGGGTGACCTATGAGACCGACGCCCTGATCATTTCCACGGGCGCGCAGGCAAAATGGATGGGCCTGCCCTCGGAGCGCAAGTTTCAGGGACATGGCGTTTCCGCTTGCGCCACATGCGACGGATTTTTCTTTCGCGGCAAGGACGTCGTGGTCATCGGCGGCGGCAATACGGCGGTCGAGGAAGCGCTGTATCTGTCCGGGCTCGCCAAGTCCGTGAAGCTTGTTCACCGCCGCGATACCCTGCGCGCCGAAAAGATTCTCCAGGATCGCCTGTTCGCCAAACCAAACGTCGAAGTTCTTTGGAATGAAACGGTTGACGAAATTCTCGGTGAGGAAAAGCCGCTGGCGGTGTCGGCGATCCGATTAAAGAATGCCCTCACCGGGGCGATCCGCGTCCTGCCGACCGATGGCATTTTTGTCGCAATTGGCCACAAGCCCGCTACGGAGCTTTTTGCCGGCAAGTTGCCTATGAAACAGGGCGGCTATCTTCTAACCGAGCCGAATTCGACCGCCACGACAATTCCCGGCGTATTCGCTGCCGGCGATGTCGCGGACGACGTCTACCGGCAAGCGGTGACAGCCGCCGGACTTGGTTGCATGGCGGCGCTCGAAGCTGAACGTTATCTCGCAGGGCGCGAATTTGGCGCTGACGCTAATTGAGAACCTGACGCGCCGGCTTTCGCGAGACGAATAAGGAGACTTGATATGGTTCATACGGAAGTTGCGATCCTGGCAGGCGGTTGCTTCTGGGGGATGCAGGACCTTATTCGCAAATTGCCCGGCGTGACGGAGACCCGGGTAGGTTACACCGGCGGCAATACGGCGAATCCTGTCTACAGGGATGTCAAAACTGGGCGGACCAACCACGCGGAATCAATCCGTATCGAATTCGATACCTCGAAAACCAGCTATCGAGCGCTTCTCGAATTCTTCTTCCAGATACATGATCCGTCAACGGTCGATCGGCAGGGGAACGATATCGGGTCGCAGTATCGATCGGCGATATTTTTCCTGAATGAAGCGCAGAAGGCGGAAGCTGAAAAGATCATCGCTGAAATCAATGCGTCAGGCGTATGGCCGTCGAAAGTTGTCACGCGCCTTGAGCCCGCCGGCCCCTTTTATGACGCTGAGGAAGGGCACCAGGACTATCTTGAGAAGTACCCGGAGGGGTACACGTGTCATTTCGTTCGGCCGAACTGGCGGTTGAAAACGTCCGCCGCCACCTGAACGCTCGGCCGTGATTGGCTACCGCCGCACGCCAGCGATATCTGCGGCGCGCGCAAACAGGCCTTGAGCCGTAAACAGCTGCGCACCGCTTGCATTAGCCCGTATCTCGTCCACAACCCCGAAACCGCTGGCCTGACGACGGCCAGTTTCAGCGCCATTCCGCCAATATACGATTTCCATGAAATAAGCGCCTTGCGGTGCGGGGCCGGAAGGCGTCGCTCCATCCCACATCTGACGTTCATTTGAATTATTGACGGGGAATCGAGCGACTTCACCGCCGGTCGCATTCGTCACAATGGCTTCCACGGCGTCAGCATTCGGATCTGCTTCGACCCGAAATTCTGCGGGCGTAGTTCCGAGCCAGATTGGGGCTCCTTGGGCCTCAACCTCGCGACCTAGCAGAGGCGCGTAGGAATCGAGCCCAGCGCCGCCCATCGTCGCCGCCAGCGCATCGAGGCGCGCATTCGCGCCCACGAGCTGCTCAACCGTAGAGAAACTGGCGAGTTGCGCGACGAATTGCGTAGAATCGAGTGGGCTAAGCGGATCCTGATTGCGCAACTGGGCTGTCAGCAATTTCAGGAAGTTTTCAAAGTCGGCGCTTGCCGCTGCGGCGGCGCTGCTCGATGGCTCGGCCCCTGACGAGCTGTTTTGGAAAAGCGGCTGTCTTGTCGTTCCCGCCGCCAAATTTGGTATCGATGACGCAAAGGCTTCCATTTTTCCGGTCCTCAAACGCGCATATCAAAAGATTGGCCATCGAACTGGATCGACTCAATCGTTGCGAATTCCGCTGCCTCAGATTCCAAGGACCCCTTTAGATTGGACGACCACTTCGTAAACTCGTCGCGCCCACCCGAGCGAAACATCAAGTCGACGGACGAAAAGCCTTGGCGTTCGAGTTCACGCGCCAAAACATCCGCATGACGTCGCGCAATATCAAGAGACTCAAGCCTCTCGACAGAAACCGTCGCGCGCGCCGTCTCGCCCTGACCGTCAAATTCTATATGCATCCGGCCGATATTGTCAGGCTCCATCTGAATCTGAAGAGCGCCGTCAGGACTTCGGATGACCGTTGCCGCAAATAACGGCGCCGCGTTTGGAAGCTGACGAAGGGTTCCTCCGCGCATAGCGGGAGCTGCGAGTTCAATTGTATCAAATGAAAGTCCCGATGGTGTCGAAGCATCCAATACGAAATTCGTCGGTGCGTCCGGCGTGCGCGCAAGCGCGAGCTGCTCCGCCTTCGGCCGATCAGTTCCTGTCAGAACAGCAGTGGTAATCTCGATGGCGGATTTAGCTACGCCTCGCAAACTTTCCGAGTTTCCATCTGCGCCCGGAATGGCTGCGCTAGCGACAGGCGGCGGCGCGGCGCGTAGATACTCAACCTCCCTAGCCAAGTTACTATTGGCGGGAGGTTGGTCATTTGGATAGCTAAGAATAGATGGCGCGACGTCGGCTTTATTCGAAATACCCGTTATCGCTTCACTAGTGTGAAATATATCTGTTCTGGCGCCTGAACGAGGAAAATCTGTCAACAGATATTTCCGCGTCTCCGGGCGCGTAATATTTTGAATGGCGGCGGAAGCTTCGTCTACGTCGGCAACGACATGACGCTTTTCGCTCCCTTCGTCGAAAATTATCGATTCTTCGGTGGATGCCCCCTCTTCTATTGAGAGCCACGGTCCGCGCAGATTCGGGCCCGACGCGAACTGCAGTGAGTCAGGCGCTAAAAGTTCGGCGGCAGCCCCGTTCCCATCCGGTTCTGGACTGAGAACTTCCGCAAATGCTGCGTTGAACGACCCGATATCGTCTGTAGATCGAGCATCAACGTTCCATTCCCCGCTGACGCCTTCCGCGTCTCCGCCGCCGAGACTTGCGCCCGCTGGCGGATGGGGCGTAGTCAGATTTAATGGTGCAAACATGACCGCATGCAACCCTGAATACTTTATTATTTCATTAACACCCGCTCTGGTAGCAAGACTTGTCCGGTTTTTTTGGTCAGGTTGATACGAGCGGATGAAAAGGATGATTGAGAGCGCATCGGTACGAGCAGGGCCGGTCAATGCGACGAAGCGGCGACCGGACCATGAGCAAACGGCGGCATCGGCAATTACCGGCCGAAAGGCTGACGCACTTCAGAAATCGGCCGGTGACCTTGAGCGAAGCTTCATAGCGGAAATGCTCGGTGCGTCCGGCCTCGCCAAGGCAATGACCGCCCAATCAGATTTTGGCGGCGACGCCTACTCCCGCTTTCTAGTCGAAGCGCTCGCCGACCGCATTGTCGAGCGCGGCGGGTGGGGATTGGCCGATAGCGTTTTCAAAGAACTGAAGAAAGATACTGACAATGAAACGAATTGAAGACGCTGCACGCGTTCTCGCTCAATTAAACGATGTCCTAGAACGCGAACGCTGCATATTGGGTATTTTTTCTGTACACCAACTATCGCCTCTTAATGAAAAGAAACAGCAGCTTGTCTCCAGGCTAGAAACTTATGTCGCCAAAACAACCCCTTCCCAACGCGAAAATTTAAAAGCCGATGTTCTTCGTCTAAGGGATAGGGCGGCTCACAATCTCGAACGGCTGCAAGCAATGAAAGCAGCCGTCTCGGAGGCGCGAGCCCGCCTTATCGCAGCGCTTCAATCCAAATCGGCGCTCGGTTTATATGACGTAAGCGGACGATTCGTAGAGGGGCCAAAGGCAATTTCTCTGGCTCGATCGTTCTGATTGCGGTTTTCGCATCCTGTAATCGTTCTTTAATTTTTATCCTCTAAATCATGTCGTGGGCGCCTATAGGACTGCCCGCACTGCGTAGCCCCTGAACGGCGGCTCGCGAGCCAGAACGGCGCATCCGGCTAGCTCAGCTAGCAAACGGCAACTCAACCGAGGCCGACGGATCAAGCACCCGAGCGCAAAAGCAGCTCGCATTCTGGAAAGGACAAATCCCATGAACAGCATTCTGACAAACAATAGCTCGATGACGGCGCTGCAAAACCTCCGCGCGGTCAATCGCGACTTAAGCGCCGTGCAGGAACAGATTTCGACAGGCAAGAAAGTCGGCAACGCCAAGGACAACGCGGCGATCTACGCTATTTCGAGCATCATGAATTCCGACGTCGAAGGCTTCAAGGCGATCTCGGATTCCTTGAACCTTGGTTCGGCGACGGTCGCTGTGGCGCGGTCGGCGGCTACGGCGTGGTCAACGTGATCGGCGGCTGAGCAAGTGACTTCCCTTTTGACGCAGGTCAAAGGCCTGATCGTCGCTGCGCAGGAAGAGAACGTCGATCGAACAAAGATCCAGACGGACATTACGCAGCTAAGGAACCAAGTCGACTCGATCGTCAATGCCGCGCAGTTCAACGGCCTGAGCCTCGTCAAAGGAACCGGCAGCGTCAACGTTCTAGCCTCGCTCGACCGCGCCGCAGACCAGACAGTCACGTCGAGTTCTATCGCGCTTGACCGGCAGAACCTTGAGACAGCCGCTGGCGGCGGTCTTGAAACGCTTGCCACAGTTGATGTCAGCACGGCTGCTGGCGCAACTGCGGCGCTGGCCGATATCGAGGGACTCATCCAAACGGCCGTCGACGCATCGTCAGAATTTGGCTCCACCCAGAAGCGGATCGAGATCCAGGGTCGGTTCATTTCGAGCCTGACTGACTCGCTGAAAAGCGGCATCGGCGCATTGACCGACGCCGATCTGGAGCAGGCGTCCGTTCGCCTGCAGTCCTTGCAGATCCAGCAGCAGCTTGGCCTGCAGGCGCTTTCGATCGCTAATCAGGGGCCGGGAAGCATCCTCGCGCTCTTCCGATAGGCCATGCCTTGCGCTCCGGGTCGCCAATCGACCCGGAGCGCATATTTAATTGGGTAAAGTAAAAATGTCCGCCACTTCCTGCGCCAACCAGGGCTATGGCGCCTCCATGCGCGCCGCATCCGATCCTCGTATGAAAGAGTTGCGCCTTTTTGCCCAGATAACATCAGCAATGGTTGAGACGGAGATTGCGCGTAATACTGACTATCCTGCTTTTGTCGCGGCCCTGTCAAGAAACCTGCAATTATGGACGGTCATCGCAGCTGATGTTTCCGCTGAGGGAAACAAGTTACCCAAGGAGCTTCGCGCGCGCATTTTTCAGCTTGCTGAGTTCGTGCGCACGACCACCGCTGCCGTTTTCAACGGAGACGCTACGGCAGCGGCGTCCATCCTTATCGATATCAATCGAGACATCATGACGGGACTGCAAACGGCGCCGCTCAAGAACGCCGGGCTGAAGACATGACCGGGCTGGTGTTGAAACTGCGGCCCAGAGAGAAGATGCTGCTCAACGGCGTTTTAATCCAGAACGGCGATCGAGCGGCGCAGCTTCGAATACAAACGAGTAAAGTATCAATCCTTCGCCTGCGCGATGCGCTGCACCCGGACGAGGTCACAACGCCTGTTCGGAAAATTTATTACATTGCGCAACTCGCTGTTGCTGGAGAAGCGACTGCGGAAGAGGCGCAACGTGATATTCTTCAAGCGCTCATTCTTGCACGGCGGAGGGGATCTAACGACGCCGCTTGGAATCTCGCGGTTTTGCGAGCCGAACAGGCTGCTCAGCGGCACAGATTTTTTGCGGTAATGCGCATCATGAAATCTTTGATGGCTGAAGAAGACGCAGCGCGCCCCGCTCACCAGAATAACGCTGGTAATCCTGACCGAGATTAATTGATTATTCAACCTCTGGTTGTATGCCTGTGTTCGCAATGGGGAGGGATCAAGTGTTCAACGACCTGCCTATATTACATGATGCCTCAGCTCGCGCACGACACGCCGCGCAACGCTTGGCTATATTGTCTGAAAACGTAGCAAACGCCGATACGCCCGGCTATCGCGCGAAAGATATCGAACCTTTCGGCGATTTCGTATCGCGACTTGATGTTGCGGGCCGCCTCGCAGACTCACCCAAAGCGATTACGCTTGATTCGATCCCTCTTGAGCCGAACGGCAATTCAGTTTCGATCGAGGATCAAATGGTCCCTAGCGCGGAAGCGATGCGCCACCACGATATTGCAATCACCATTTACTCAAAAGCGCTCGGCTTGCTGCGGGCGGGTCTTGGCCCCCGATGAACAACGGATCGATTGATCCTTTTGCGCGCTCGTCGCAAATGTCTGTCTCCGGCATGCGCGCCCAAGCCATGCGTATACAG
>CAZSBU010000036.1:0-9812 GCA_964605055.1 uncultured Caulobacterales bacterium
GCGTTGAAAGGGTTGGGCATGTTTTGGAACACCCCGGTGTTATCGTGGTGGATGGGGCTGGTTTTGCCATGCATGAGGCGTTCCGCCCGCACCACCTTGCCCCCGTAGGCGTGGCCGATGGCCTGGTGCCCGAGACAGACGCCGAGCAACGGCGTCGTGGTTGGCAGGCGCGCGATCAATTGCAGCGATACGCCAGCCTCCGCTGGCCCGCGGGGGCCCGGCGAAATTATAACGCCATCAGGCTGCGTCGCGATTAACTCGTCGACAGTGCGCGCATCGTTACGAACGACAAGCGTCTGCCTTCCGCTTTCGCGCACATAACCGGCAAGCGTTTCGACGAAGGAATCATAATTATCGATGACGAGGATCATGGATGCAGCGCTGTGGGCGCATCTCCTGATTGATCGATCGTTCGTAACAGGCGCGCCGCCTTTACCAACGTCTCTTGATATTCCGCCATCGGATCGGACCGCAGGGTAACGCCGCCGCCGACAGGGATGGAAATCCGTCTTTGGCGGTTTTCCATGTCGATGATTGCTACCCTGATCGCGACACAGAACTCTGCATTTCCCCGATCGTCCAGATATCCGATCGCGCCGCAATAGGGACCGCGACCTTCGCATTCGATGTCACCAATCGTGCGCATCGCCTGAACCTTGGGGGCGCCTGTTATCGATCCGTAGGGAAACAAAGCGGAAAGCGCAGAGACGGAATCGATTTCTGGTCGTAGTCGCCCGCTGATCCGCGATACAAGATGATGTACGGTCGGCTGCGTCACCACGCGGCAGATAAAATCCTCGGCAATTGAACCATCAAGGCAGATGCGGGAGAGGTCGTTCCGCAAAAGATCGACGATCATGATATTTTCGGCGCGGTCCTTCGGGTCATCCGCAAGAGCGGCGGCAAGCGCGGCATCTGACTCTTCGTTGCCGCCCCGCGGACGGGTGCCTTTGATCGGCTCGGCGACGATTGCGCCTCCGGCGTCGATCGCCGCAAAACGTTCAGGCGATGCCGAGACAATTGCGCCGGCTCCGTACTGGAACAGACCCGAAAATGGAGCGATACCCTCCGCTGCTAGGGCGGCAAGGATCGCGATCGGTTTGCTTTCGAGCGGCGCGGTCGCACTCAAGCGGTGGGAGATGTTCGCCTGGAAAAGCTCGCCGGACAGGATGCGCTCGCGCACATCTTGGACCATGGCCGCATAAGCGCTGGCTGAGCGCGACGCTCTGATCTCACGGGTCCGGAACCGGGGAATGTCGCTTCTGGCCTGTCCCAATCGTTCTGCAAGCGCGGCGCCGGCGCGCGGCTGTCGTGCAGCGATGAACGCTCGGCGAGCGGAGATATTAAAACACGCCACCGCGTCATAGACGCCAAAAGCCATGTCGGGCAGCGCAAAGGGCGATCGCGGACCCTCAGCTGTGGGCTCAAGCTCGGCTCCCATTTCATATCCGCAAAAACCGACAAGGCCTGACGTCAAAGGGGAGCGGTCGATTGGGCCTGCGCCCCCGTCGCATTGGCCTCGCCGTTCCAGGTGAAACTGCCTCAAGGCTTCGAACCCGCCGACATTCTGGGCGATGCCGTCGACAATGGCCCGACCATTGAGCGATTCAATCGTGTGCGCGGGGTCAGCGACAATAAATGCCCAGGGACCCCCGATTGGATCAAATACAGCGCCCCAGCCGTTCTGGTCGCCGATCATCAAACACGCGTAGGGCTCCCCCGCGAACGGTGCGTATGCGTCGATGGGGTCACGCCATTCGATTTCCAGCCAGTCGATTTCCGGGATGCGCATTCGGTCATTTTAACAGTAGCCTTGCCGGGAAGCGAGGCGCGTCACTCCTAATGTGGCAATGCTTCCCCGCCAGTTTTCAATGGCGGCGCCGACAGAACCGGAATAATCGGGAAGTACGTCCCGTTCGGGGATATTCGTAACGCGAATTTGGAAAATGACGCCTGAAAAGACAGTCCCCGCCGACCAGAGCATGCCGGCCTTTGCCGACGGCCCCCCTAAAACGGGCGCTGTGCGGGTCATTTCCACCGCATCAGGACCGGCGCGAATTTTCTATGGCCTGGGGCTCGCCATGCTGATCGGCGCCCTCGCCTATATCGGACGCGGCGTGTTGATTCCGGTGATAGTCGCGGGCTTTGTAAGCTTTCTTATCTTCACGCTGAAGCAAACCATAAAGAACGGCCCCTTGGTCGGACGATTTCTACCCGATTGGCTCTGTTACACCTTTGCTTTCGCATTGATGATCTCCGGCGGGACGGTCTTTATAGAGATCATCAAGAGTAACGTCGAAACGCTGGTTGCAGCAGCGCCAGAATATGAAGCCCGCCTCAGGACACTGACCCAGGACGGCATCCACTTCATCGAGAAGTTCGATATTCTCCCCGCCGATCTGATTGGCGGAATGGACGAACTGCGCAGTTCGGCGGTATCGCTGATCAACCCGGTCTTATCGGAGGTCGCGTCCTCAATCCGTACACTGACTGGAAACCTTGTAACGGTCTTTCTCTACACAATATTCATGCTATTTGAGCGCGGTCGCATTTTTGCAAAAATCAACCTTTTGAACACAGAGGAAAAATCCCGCGGGGCTGTCTCAGATACCATTTCCGAGATCGCATCAATGGTGCGTGAGTTCATCACCTTAAAGACGGTGATCAATCTCATTACGGCCTCCGTCAGCTTTCTCATTCTTGTTCTTGTAGGAGTAGATTTTGCAGGGTTTTGGGCGCTTTTGATTTTTCTTTTAGGGTATGTGCCCATAATCGGCCCGATCGCCGCAAACGCCTTTCCCGTCATACTCGCGCTCGTCCAACCTGATGGCGGCGTGCAAAAGGCCGGGCTGGCGTTGGCGCTCCTTGTCGGTGCGGAGCAAACGATGAGCACGCTCGTCGAACCGCGACTCGTCGGAAAATCGCTTAATCTCAGCCCACTAATCATTCTCTTTTCGCTTGCCGTGTGGGGCTCGCTTTGGGGCTTTGCCGGTTTGCTTCTCGCCGTGCCGATCACTGTCACGACAATGATCATCTTAACGCAGTTCAGAACCACCCGGCCGATCGCAATCCTGTTATCTGCAGATGGCCAGATCGCACCCATCCGCCACGCGACGCAAGAAAGCGTCTGACTTTCCGCGTTAGCGGGACCGCAGCGTGAACAGACTCGATAGGCTGACGCCACCGACAGCGATCGCGAAACCAAGCAATCCAAACGTTAGAATTATCTGCGCTGACATTGTTTTCTCCCGAAACGACGCCGTAAAGATTTCTCTCCGTTAACGAGACTCTGCCGCGATCGCGTCGGAAGATGAGCCCAATTCTGGCAAAACCGTGATTTCGTTAACAGGGATACGCTAACGCGATTCGAGACAATCGCGGATAACCGCAGCGATCAGCTCTGCTTCCTCGCGTCGTCCCGATCCCTTTCGCCAGGCAAGGCCGATGCGCCGGGCGGCGTCAGCGGGCGATAGGGGGCGCGCCACGAGGCCAGCCGACGCCGCCAGCCCCGCCTTGACCGCCAGTTCCGGAAGTAGTGTGGCGCCGAGACCTGCCTGCGCCATCTGCGTCAGGGTGAAAAGGCTTGTCGCGCCAAATGCGGCGGACAGGGTCGATGGCTTCAACTTGCAGGCCTCAACGGCGTGGTCGCGCAGGCAATGGCCATCTTCCAGCAAGATAAGGCTCGCGTTTTCCAGGTCGTCGACGGCGACGCTATCGCCGTGCGCCAGCGCATGGTCAGCGCGTGAGACGAACCAGAACGGGTCCGCCCCAAGATCGATGACGTTTGCGCCGGGGACCTCATAGGGAAATGCGAGCAGCGCAGCATCGAGCTGGCCGGACGCCAATCGTTCCGCCAATGCGGCCGTCAAGTCCTCTCGTAGATACAATGAGAGCTTGGGAAACTTGGCCTGAAGCCGCGGCGCGACTGCCGGGAGAAGGAACGGCGCTATCGTCGGGATAACGCCAAGGTGGAACGGTCCTTCCAACGGACGGCGCTCAGCCGCTGCGCGAACCAAATCCTCGGCAAGGGACAACAGCGCCAGCGACCTGTTGGCGACGTCTTCGCCGACCGGCGTCAAAGCGAAGGCGCGCGTTGACCGATCGACAAGCTGGGCGCCAAGCAAGCCCTCTAATTCCTTAATCGCCGACGAAAGCGTCGACTGAGACACGAGGCAATCTTCGGCGGCCTTCGAGAACGACCCTCGACGGGTCAGGGCCGTGAAAAACTGCAATTGCCGGAGGGTGGGCAGGATGTTCAATAGGAGCCTACTATCGATAAGTTCGATTGAGATTGAAGATATAATCTATTTGATAAATTTTCATAGCCGTCGTACACGCGGCCATCGCAGTGAAGGCGTTCAGCCTTCGCGCGGCGAACAGGAATTTCAGCCAGATACAAGGAGTAGAACATGCTTGGCGTAGGCGACAAACTTCCCGATTTCACAGTCACCGGAGTAAAGCCGGGCTTTAACCATCATGAGGAAAAAGGCCAATCAGCCTTTGAAGCCATTACGCAGGACAGCTTCCCCGGCAAATGGAAGGTCATCTATTTTTATCCTAAGGATTTCACCTTCGTTTGCCCGACCGAGATTGCCGAGTTCGGCCGTCTCGCCAAGGAATTTGCCGACCGCGACGCCGTCGTCATGGGCGGCAGCTCGGACAATGAGTTCGTGAAGCTCGCCTGGCGCCGCGACCATTCCGATCTTACCGGTCACCCTGCGTGGCAGTTTGCCGACACGACCGGCGCATTGATCGACGGGCTTGGAGTACGCGCGCCTGAAGGCGTGGCGCTGCGCGCAACCTTTGTCGTCGATCCGTTTAACGTCATTCAGCACGTTTACGTCACCAACCTGAACGTCGGACGCAATCCTCAAGACACGCTGCGCGTTCTCGATGCACTGCAGACGGATGAACTTTGCCCGTGCAACCGCCCCCTCGGCGGCGATACGCTCTAACCATTTAAACGCATCAGGGGCGCGAGGGAGCCGATACCCCTTCGCGCTCTTTTTTTGTCCAGAACAGGAGATTTCCATGAGCCTTGACGCCCTTCGCGACCGCATTCCCGATTACGCCAAAGACATACGTCTCAATCTCGGCACGCTCGCATCGGAGACGACGCTAACAGATCAGCAGAAGTGGGGCGCGTTTCTCGCCTCCGCGTTGGGCTCGCGCAACGCCGAGGTGATCCGAGCTATTTCAGCCGAGACTGCCGGTAAACTGTCATCCGAGGCGGCTAACGCTGCGAAGGCCGCTGCCGCCATCATGGGCATGAACAATGTTTACTATCGCGCGACCCATTTGATGGAAGCGCCAGACTACAAAACGCTGCCTGCGCGACTGCGCATGAACGTCATTGGCAATCCCGGCGTCGACAAAGTCGATTTTGAGCTCTGGTCGCTCGCGGTCTCGGCCGTCAATGGCTGCGGCATGTGCCTCGACTCGCACGAAAAAGTCGTGCGAAAGGCAGGGCTTTCCGCCGACCAGATTCAGGCTGCGCTGCGAATCGCGTCCGTTGTTCATGCAGCAGCGGCAATTCTCGACGGGGAAGCCGCCCTCGCGTAACGGCGACAGTTGCGCCAAAATCTCAGCTGCCGCCCGGCATTTCTCTCGCCGAGAAAATCGCTACGATTGCGGTGCGCAACCGGGAGGGACCAATATGGCGCGGGGGTTCGAGGCTCGAACAAGAGACGGACTGGTTCTGCGCGGAAAGCATTACGCGACGGCGGAGCGCTCAGGCAAGACGCCGGCGCTCTGCCTTCCTGGCCTTACCCGCAACGATAAGGACTTTGAAGACTTTGCGCCTGAAATCGCGGCGACTGGTAGGGACGTATACGCCCTATCATTCCGCGGCCGCGGCCCTTCCGATTATGATCCGGACTACCTCAATTATCATCCGTTGACCTATCGGCAAGACGTGCTCGAAACGCTCGACGCCCTTGAAATCGAAAGCGCCGTTTTCGTAGGCACGTCCCTAGGCGGCATCGTCACCATGCTGACGGCGATGACCGCGCCATCGCGCATCGCCGCTGCAATCATCAATGATGTTGGAACGGAACTCGCACCCGAAGGCATCGCGCGCATCGCCGGCTATGTTGGGGCTGCCGCCGCTGCGCCGACGCCTGCCGGCGCACTCGACGATGCCGCCGCGCGGATCCGCGCCATCAACGAAGTCGCCTTCCCGGGGCGCGACGACGAATTTTGGAGAACTTTCGCGCGACGCACATTCCGGCAAAACGCAGACGGCTCCTGGCACCTTGATTATGACACGCGGGTTGGCAAGGCGCTGATGGAAGTAGGTCCATCGCCTGACTTGGCCCCCGCCTTTGCGAGCCTCCAGCCCGTCAAGACGCTCCTCGTCCGAGGAGCGCTCAGCGATCTGTTGTCGATAGAGATTGTCGACAAGATGCGAACCATTAACCCGTCATTCGAATATGCAGAAGTCTCCAATGTCGGCCACGCGCCAACGCTCACAGAGCCCGATGCGCTTGGGCCTATCAAGACTTTCCTTCAATCAGTGAATTGAGGCGGCGACCCTGCGCCGAAACAGGCGCAGCCGGGCGAAGGCGATTACGCCTCGTGAATGCCGCATTCGGTCTTTGCAAGCCCGCGCCAGCGCCCGGCGCGCGGATCTTCCCCCGGGCCGGCCGGATGCGTGCATGGCCAGCACCCGATCGATGGATAGCCTTGCGCCACGAGCGGATGCGGCGGCAAATCGTTCTGGCGCATATAATCGTGCACCTGCGAAGGGGTCCACGACGCGAGCGGGTTCACCTTGATGTGCGGCGGGGCGGCTTCGAACATGGGAATGTCCATGCGAGCCCCGCCATGAAACTGTTTGCGGCCAGTTATCCACGCATCATACGCGCCGAGCGCAGCCTTCAAAGGATGCACCTTTCTGACTGAACAGCAGGCGTCAGGGCTCGATCGCCACAGATCGCCTCTTGGATCGGCGACTCTTAATTCTTCAGCATCAGGAACGATATTGATTACATTCTTGAGCCCAAGCATTTGTGATAATTGACGTCGATAACTCAACGTCTGGGCGAAATGCTTGCCTGTTTCGAGAAAGACGACAGGCGTATGCGGATTGATATCGGCCACCAATTTCAACAACACGCTCGCCTCCGCCCCGAAAGAGGAGACAAGCGCTATCCTTCCAGAAAAGGCTTCTTCGATAGCGTACTGTAACGCCTCTTCAGCGGGATGGCCGCGCGTTGCTCGATTAAGTCTCGACGCAGAAAGGGAAAGCGCATCCGCTACGGCGTCCGGAGTCTTCTCAGCGGGCGGCAATTCTGCGCGCATAACAGCGAGTTGCATGGCTTGCGTCTCCGCTACGCTGCGCGCGCGCGGTCGGCGCGTAGTCGCCAGGCGGGAGGCGCTAAGTCCGCCGCTGACTGATAATAGTAGGTGAATTCGCCCAACGCCTGATCGTAGCCGTCCTTCGCGGCGTCATCCACGCGAAGGGAAGTGAAGCCGCATCGAAACATGAACAGCGCTTGATCGCGCAAAACGTTTCCGCTCGCACGCAAATCCCCTTTGAAGCCGTAGCGCTGCCGGAGCAACCGCGCTTGGCTATAGGCGCGACCGTCGACAAAAGTTGGGAATTCGAGAACGATGACCGAAGCGCGCGAAGCGACTAGCGCAAGGTTTTCATTCCTTGCCGTGTTTGCAACAAACACGATCGCGCCTAGAGGTGCTCCAGACGACCGCCACGCGTCGAGCGGCGTTGCATCTGTGGTCGCGCGATCTGACAAGCGGAATTGATTGTGCTCATAGTGGAACATATCGCCGACCTTACTCTTTTCCGTATAGCAACTGTTTGAAAGCGTCAGCGCCAAGCCGACGATAGGCGTCGAGGAAGCGCTCGCCGGGCTGGCGCACCGAGCGGTAGAAGTGAACGATCTGCTGAACGGCTGAAACCGCCTCGTCGGAGGAAAGGCTTTTGCCGATGATCTCGCCAAGCGCAGCGTCATCGGAAGCCGATCCGCCGAGCGTGATCTGATAAAATTCCTCACCTTTCTTATCAACGCCGAGGATGCCAATATGGCCGACATGGTGATGCCCGCAGGCATTTATGCAACCGGATATCTTGATCTTCAGCTCACCAACATCTTCGGCCAAAGCCGGGTCAGAAAAAGCCTCTGCGATCCGCTGAGCGATGGGGATAGATCGCGCATTTGCGAGGTCGCAATAGTCAAGCCCCGGGCAGGCAATTATATCGCTTGCAAGCCCGATGTTCGACGTCGCCATACCGTGCGCGTCAAGCGTGCGCCACACATCCAATAGATCGCTCTTCCTGACATGCGGCAGGCAGATGTTCTGCTCGTGCGTTGCGCGCGCCTCATTGAATGAATAGCGCTCGGCAAGGTCGGCGACGACATCCAACTGATCGGCTGTGATATCACCCGGCGCGCCGCCCGGCGGTTTCAGAGAAAGATTGACGATCGCGTATCCGCGCAGCTTGTGCGGAGCGAGATTTGTGCGGGTCCAGCGCGCAAAATCCGCGTTCGCGCCAACCGCTTCGGCGAATGCGCGGTCATCGTCGGCAGCTCGCTCGAAGGCGGGTGGATCGAACTGGCGACGGATACGCTCGACTTCCTCTCGCGGCAGGTCCGCCGCGCGGCACTCGCCGCTCATCCATTCCACTTCAACAAGGCGGCGGAACTCGTCGATGCCTTCCGAGTTTACGAGGATCTTGATGCGCGCCTTATATTTGTTGTCTCGCCGCCCTTCGAGATTATAGACCCGCAACACAGCCTCAAGGTACGAAAGTAGATGCTCCTTGGGCAGAAACTCTCGAATCGTTTGCGCAATATAGGGCGTCCTCCCCAGTCCGCCGCCAACAAGAACTTCGAAACCAACCTGCCCATCAGCCGCCCGATGTAAGCGCAGGCCGATGTCATGTACGCGCACAGCCGCGCGATCGGCTGCGCTCGCGGTAACAGCAATCTTGAATTTCCGTGGGAGGAATGAGAACTCCGGATGAAACGTTGACCACTGACGGATAATTTCACACCAGATGCGCGGGTCCTCGATCTCGTCTGGCGCAGCGCCAGCATACTGATCAGTTGTGACGTTGCGGATGCAGTTGCCCGACGTCTGGATTGCGTGCATTCCAACGTCAGCGAGCGCGTCAAGTATGTCCGGCACGTCAACAAGAGCCGGCCAATTGAACTGAATGTTCTGACGCGTTGTGATGTGGCCGTAGCCCTTGTCATAGGTGCGGGCGATGTGGCCGAGCCGACGCAGCTGCGCTGCGTTCAGGACCCCATAAGGAATCGCGACCCGCAACATATAGGCGTGCAATTGAAGATAGACCCCGTTCATCAGGCGGAGCGGCTTGAATTCTTCTTCGCTTAATTCGCCTGACAGCCGCCGCGCCACTTGACCGCGAAACTGCGCCGCGCGCTCGCGCACGATTGTATCGTCGAGTTCGTCATACCGGTACATTCAGCCGTTCCCTGACTGTTTGCCGAGATCGGACCGGACGGTTGGTCCTTTATCGCGAATGGTCTCGCGCAGCGCTTCCCGTCCCGCCGCCGCGCCGCCTTCATCGACCTCGATCAGATAGGCGCCGGCAATTTCGGTCACTCTCGATCGCGTCCGCAAAAGCACGGCTTCAGCAGAGGCGTCTTCAAAACGAGCAGCCAGCGCCAGTCGATCGGCCCACATCCCGTCAGGCGCCAGAAAGACGACGCGTCCGTCGGTCAATCGGTTGGCGGTGACGGCTTTCACGCGACCGCCCTTTCATTGAATGCGGCGATTGCCAAGGAGCGCGCCGGCGACGCAAATGCCGCGACCTCGCCGATGAC
>CAZSBU010000036.1:9822-16088 GCA_964605055.1 uncultured Caulobacterales bacterium
GAGCAATGCTGGGCCTTCGATCTCAGCATCCGCGACGAGCGCTCCGAGCTCGCCAAGCACGCCGATAATGGTGCGCTCATTCGCGCGCGTTCCGTTCTCGATAACGGCGATCGGCGTTTGCGGCGACCGTCCGTGTTCGATCAAGCGACGCGCAATGAGGTCTGACTTCGCCACGCCCATATAGACAACAAGAGTGTGCCCGAGCGAAGCGAGCGCATGCCAGTTGACGTCGGGCTCTGCGTCGCCTTTTGCATGACCGGTGACGAAAGTTACGGCCTGCGCATGATCGCGATGTGTCAGCGCCATTCCGACTGAGGCGGCGCAACCCGCCGCTGCAGTAACGCCGGGCGTCACGAACGCGGGCACGCCCGCCGCAAGCAAGGCGTCCAGCTCTTCGCCGCCTCGCCCGAACATGAACGGATCGCCGCCTTTCAGGCGAACGACGTTGCGCCCGGCGCGCGCCTCCTCGATCAGGCGGCGGTGGATCTCTTCCTGCGGTTCGGCATGGTTTGCGCGAGCCTTGCCGACAAACACGCGCTCAGCATCCCGGCGCGCGAGCGACAAAATCTCCGGGCTCACGAGCCGGTCGTAAAAAATGACGTCCGCATCTTGCAACAAACGCAGAGCCCGCAGCGTCAGCAATTCCGGGTCGCCGGGTCCAGCCCCAACGATATGCACGACGCCTCGCGTTTCGTACGCGACCGGACGGTTGAGGCTGTCGATCATCGCCTCGCGACCCGCGATTTCATCGCCGTCAAGCACAGTCGCCGCTATGGGGCCGTCGAAAAACCGCTCCCAGAAGGCGCGGCGCAGGGGCGCAGCGACCTTTCCAGCGACGGCGTCACGAAATGAGGCCGCGAAATCCGCCAGCGCTCCGATCCGGCTCGGCAGCAGCGCCTCGATGCGCGCGCGAAGGCGGCGCCCAAGGACGGGCGCAGCGCCGCCTGTCGAGATCGCAACTAGCACCGATCCGCGATCGACGATCGAAGGGGTGATGAACGTCGACAATTCAGGACGGTCCACCGCGTTCACGGGGACGCCCGCCGCCTGCGCCATGGCGACTGCGGACGCGGCAGACGCTTCATCGTCTAATGCTATGAAAGCAATGCTGGCGCCCTCGAAGTCCGCCTGCGCTGGCTCGCGTTCGATAAAGTCAGCGCGGCCCCGCCATTCGTCGATGACTTCGGGCGCAAAAACGGGTGAAACGAATTGCACGGTCGCCCCGGCCGCTGCGACAAGGCGGGCTTTCCGCGTTGCTCCCTCACCGCCGCCGACGATAACGGCGCGGTGGCCGGCAAGGCGTGTAAATAAAGGGAAATACTGCATAGAAACTCTATCACAAATCAGACCCGGCTTGATCCGCAAGATAGGAACCGGGATCATTCAGGTGAAACGATTTCTCCTTGGTTTGGCATCAGCTAAACTAATGACTTGAATGGCAGCCGGGTCATCGCCAAATCGTCCGCGGGACCAGTGCATTCGACTGACGGCAGCGACTAGTACGTTGAAAATTAATAGCTTATTTTTTCTCGGCGGATGATTGCGATGAAGAATTTACCCCCTCTGAATGCGCTCCGGGTGTTCGAAGCGGCGGCGAGACATCTGAGCTTCACTAAGGCTGCTGATGAACTGAACGTGACCCCGGGGGCCATCAGCCAGCAGATCAAGTCTTTAGAAGACTTCATTGGAACCAAGCTTTTCCGTCGAACGAAACGGGCGCTCCTCCTGACAGACGCCGCACAGGCGAGCCTGCCAATCCTCAGGGAAGCTTTTGACCGCCTGGAAGAGGCTTCTCGCCTCCTGTCCGGACCAGGAGACGCCAACCGACTGCGCGTTTCGGTGGCCCCGTCCCTCGCGGCGAAATGGCTTGTGCCGCGGCTCGACCGTTTCCACGAACGGCGGCCCGATATCGATGTATGGCTCTCCGCCGACATGGACGTCGTGGACTTTGCGGTAGACGAAGTCGACCTCGCCATCCGTTATGGCGCAGGGCGTTACCCGGGTCTTGAGGTCGAGCAACTGATGTCCGAGACTATCCTGCCGGTGTGCAGTCCGCGCTTGCTGCTTGATCCGTCACACCCGCTTCGCACGCCGGCTGACTTAGCGCACCACCCGCTTCTTCACGACAACAGTCCGGACAAGGATGAGAGTTGCCCGACATGGGCCATGTGGCTCCGCGCCGCCAATGTCGCCGGCGTCGATGGGGAGCGCGGCGCGAAGTTTAATCAGTCGAGCCTCGTGATCGAAGCGGCAGTCGCGGGTAAAGGCGTTGCGCTGGCCAAATCGGCGCTTGCGCTTGCCGACTTGGAAGCTGCCCGGCTCGTTGTCCCATTCGACCTTTCGACGCCGCTTTCCTTTGCCTATTTCCTCGTTCACCCGACAGCGAAATCGCGCAATCCCAGCGTCAAGGCGTTCAAAGCTTGGCTGCATGAGGAGGCCGACGCTGTCAGGGACGGTGCGGTGATCGAGCAGAACTTGGCGTCAGCGCGCGCAGAGTAGCCGCGCACACTCGCGATGCTTTCGAAATGTTCATATTCAGGATCAATAAAAGGGCGGCCGCCCGCGCTTTCCTGGGGGAGAGAGCTGCGCGAGCGGCCTCGCAAGCGACCCGAGGGGGAGAGAGAACAGGTCAGCCTTGCTGCATCCGAGTTGGGACGCGCCGCACGCCATTGCAAGCCTCCGCGTCAAACGTGCACGATCGATAACAATAGTGTGAACCAACCGCGATCGTTACGCGGTAGAGCGCTCTGTAAACGATGCAACCGCCGCTTGGCCAGAAGGCGCTTCAGTGGTTGCGCGCGCCGTCTCCAATGCCGCTACGACAGCATCGAAGATAAGCATTGTCGATGCGTGTCGCGACGGATAGTCGCGGACCGGCGACAATGCCTCCAACTCCGCCCAACGGGCGCCAAGCGGCGCCGGCCCGTTTTCCTTTAACATTGCGCGCATGTCGTCGCGTAGCCGGACGAGTTCGAGGGAAGATGCGCCGATGATGTTGCGCGCGACGATGGAAGCGGACGCCTGCCCGAGCGCACACGCCCGCGCCTCCATACCGAAGTCAACGACGATATCGCCGTTCAGCTTCAGGTCCACATCGACCTCAGATCCGCATACCCGGCTGGCGCGACGCGCTGACGCGTCTGGCGCGTCAAGGCGCCGACCGGGTGGGATAGACGCCGCCGCCGCAAGCAAGCGGTCGCTGTAGGGGTCGGGCAACATCGCATCGATATAGTGCAAAAACGCAGCGATTTCTATGCAAGGTCGAACAGCAGGAACTCAGTGCCGGCCGCCAGCGCCTTAGCGGAAATGGCTGTCTCGCCCGAAATCTTCGCGCCGTCGCCAGCTTGCATGACGAGCCCTCCGATCTCGAGGCCTCCTTTTGCCAATTGCAGATATCCGAACCGATCCGCGCCGAAAGAGTGCTCGAATGAACCGCCTTCAGGCAAGATGGAAGCGTAGAGCTCCGCGTCCTGATTGATGCGGATGGATCCCTCGCGCCCGTCGGATGACGCGACGAGCCGCAACGCGCCGATACGTTCCGCACCAAAGTCTTTCTGTTCGTACCGCGCCGGGTAGCCGCGCAAGTCAGGCAGCAGCCATATCTGCATCAGGTGAAGCGGCGCGGACTTCGACGCGTTAAATTCCGAATGTGTAACGCCAGCGCCCGCCGCCATGTATTGCACCTCACCGGGACGGATGACGCCGCCGCCGCCCGTCGAATCCTTGTGCGCTAACTCGCCTTCGAGGACGTAGGTGATGATTTCCATGTCCTGATGACTATGGGGCGGAAAGCCCGCGCCCGGCGCGATCGTATCTTCGTTGATTACGCGCAGGGCGCGAAACCCCATGTGATCCGGGTGATGATAATTGGCGAACGAAAAGCTGTGCCGCGCCTGAAGCCAGCCGTGATTGGCGAAGCCGCGATCGATGGATTTGCGGATAACGATCATCGGAACCTCCGATAAATATGGGTGGGGGAGCCAGAGCGTTCGGCGCTGGCTCGTTTCCCGATCGATATAGGAGTTGCCCCGGCGCGTTAAAGGCCGTTGCGGGAAGCAGCGATCAGGCAAAATCGAAGGTTATTCAGCCGTCATCGATATCTTGGCGTCGGCGAATCCGAGCGTCGCCGCCTTGATCGGCGCGCCGTCGGCGCCTTTGATGCTAACGCCCACGGTTTTGGCTTCCCAGTCGATCTCAAGAACGCCGTAATTTGCGTCATAAATCATATCACCCAGTCTATGGGGCCCAGACTCGACCGGGGGATTTTCCATTTCCGCTCGCCAGCGCGACCCCGGCAGATTGAGAGAAGACGACGTCGCTTCGAAAAACGGAAACGCCGCTACATCCTCGCGGACATAAAAGGCGGCGGCGTGACGATCGCCCGATAGGGCGACGATATTTTGCGCGCCCGATCGTGCGATGACGTCGTAGAGCTTCTGCCGCTCTAGCGGAAGGGTGCGCCATGCTTCCCAGCCATGACCATCGGCAACGATCTGGATAGACGATACGAGGAGGCGCAGATCCGCCGGCTTCTTCAGCTCGTCTTCCAGCCATTCCCACTGCGCATCCCCCAGCATAGTCTTCGCGGGATCAACATCGGCGAGATAGCGCTCTTTGCCTTGCGCGCCGTAATCGTCAGTGGGCTTCAGGGGCGAGCGGAAATAGCGCGTATCCAGCATGATGATCTGTACGCGCTGACCCTGCTCGCCGACCATCCAGGATCCGTAAACGCCCGGTCGCGTCCGGCGCGCGTCGCTGGCGGGAACAGCCCATACGTAATGAAACAATTCTTCCGAGGCCTCCTTGAACCGGAAGTCCGCGCCTGCATCATTTAGGCCGTAATCATGGTCATCCCAAACGGTGAGCATCGGGGCCGCCGCCCGCGCACGCGCGAACGGTTCGCTAGCGGCAAGGCGCATATAGGCGGTCTTCAGCTCCGGCAGCGCCGGATCGTTTGACCGCACGTCGCCATAGACATTATCGCCAATATAGAGCGTCAGGTCATGCCGTTCCGAGGCGATGCGATCCCAGATCGACTGATCCGCTTTTTGGTCCGCACAGGACGCAAACACGATCCGCAACAGGGTCGCATTCTCGTCGAGCGGCGCGGACGGCATAGGGACCGCCTGGATCACACCGTCGGGCGCGTCAGGCCCGGCGACGGACGCGGAACGGACAATCCGCTCAGGCGCGCCGTCGGTCGCACATGCCGAGAGTAGCCCGGCCGCAAGGAGGCTCGCGGCAAGCGCCCGCGCCGAAACTTTTACAGATTTACATGCGATGTTCATTTGCGCGCCCCTCCCAGCCAACAGGTTATGAGGGATATCGCGCACGCGTGACAGTTTGCTGACATCCCCTCCGCATCCTTTGGGGGCACGCGCAAGAGCCGATCAGCCTCAGGACTTGAAAGTCAGGATGCCGCAATACTCGGGTTGGGCGCGAACAAAACCCTTTCCGGCGTTACGGACAACCTTTACGGCGCTTGGGTCATTCAGTTTGCGAGGTTGGAGCCATAGCGTTCAGAGGCCGCTGAAGCGCAGCGACATGACAGGAAAGGAACCCGCTATGACCATCACCGCAAACAGCCCCGCGTCGGCGACCGCTGCGGCCGTAACCAAAAACGGCGTCAACGTTACCGCCTTGTTCGAAACTATTGAGGCTATCAAAGGCGACGCCGATATCGCCCATTTCAACTTTCGCGCCTCCAATACGTGGCTTGGCGGCGACCGCAACCGCTCGACGATCAAGAACTTCACGGGCGCGCTCAAGACGCATCGCGAGGACGCACCCGCCTTTGTTTTCGAGAATGGCGAACACCAAGTGCTGCTCGGCCAGGATCTAGCGCCCAACCCCGTTGAGTGGCTGCTTCATGCGCTGGTTGGTTGCATGACCACCACTACGGCCTATCACGCCGCCTCCCGCAATATCGAGATAGGCGCCATCGACAGCGAGATCGATGGAGACATCGACTTGCGCGGTTTTCTCGGCCTCTCGTCGGATGTGCGCAAGGGTTACTCAGCAATCCGGGTAAAGATGCGGGTCAAGACAAAAGCCATGCCTGAAACGATCAAGGCGCTGACAAAGATGTCGCCAGTGTGCGACGTCGTATCCCGCGCCGTTCCGGTCGACGTCACTATCGAAACTTATTGAGAGATCGCATGCATGTCCGGCGGCGCGGCGTGACGTATCCGCCGCCGGAGCAAATGATTAGGAATTAAGCCATGCCCCGCTGTATCCCTCGCGCCGCTCGCCGGTGATGGCGCGCA
>CAZSBU010000037.1:0-16076 GCA_964605055.1 uncultured Caulobacterales bacterium
GAAAGTGGGCTGGACGATCCGCGCCGCTGGCAAGGACGACGCGGAAACTGTTGCGCGCCTTGAAGAACTCGCGTTTGCCGGTGGCGGGTGGGGCGCGAACGCTGTCATGGACGGCATGTCCGGCCATTCCGTCGCAACGCTTATCGCTGAGGACGACCGTGCAGAGGCGTTCGGCTTTGCGATGTGGCGCAGCCTCGGCGATGCAAGCGAGATACTTACTCTCGGCGTCGACCCGGCGGTCAGGCGACGCCGCGCGGGACGTGCGCTGCTCGATGGCGTCGTCAGGGCCGCGCGGTCAATCGGCGCCCGCGAACTGCTGCTGGAAGTCGATCCACGCAATCGCGCCGCAGTGGCGCTTTATGAGAACGCAGGTTTTCAGCGCATCGGACGCAGGCCGCGCTATTATCGCGACGGCGGCGACGCGTTATTGATGCGTCTCGATCTTTAAGCGATCTTGCAGGCGCGGCGTTTGTTGCAACCTTTGAGCTGCCTGTGATTAAACAAACAGGGATGCAGGTCCCAGAACGGAGGCGCCTATGGAACGGCTCGAAAAGGTCTGCGTCGAAAAAGGGATGCGGATGACGGAGCAGCGCCGGGTCATCGCACGCGTGCTTTCGATTGCGCAGGACCATCCGGACGTTGAGGAAATCCATCGTCGCGCGACGGCGATCGATCCGAAAATCTCGATTGCCACTGTTTACCGGACGATGCGCCTCTTTGAAGAATCTGGCGTCGTCGAGCGGCATGATTTTCAGGATGGACGCTCACGCTATGAGGAGGCGTCAGATGATCATCACGACCACCTCATTGATCTGCGCTCAGGCGAAGTCGTGGAATTCGTCAATCAGGAGATCGAGGCTTTGCAGCAGCGCATCGCGGAGGGCCTCGGGTACAAGCTGGTGGCGCACCGACTGGAACTCTATGGCGTCCCGCTCGACCATAAAAAATGAGCGGCCGCGGTAAGCGCTGGCGACCGGTTGGATGTTTCTGCCAAACTGATGTGGCGACGCTACGGATTCATTGACCGTTAAGGGTAAACTACCTAGTTTACTTGTTAAGCGGATCGACGGGCGTCGATCCCTGTCGCCGTCTGGTCGCCGCCCGATGCTCTGTAGCGTTTCCAAACGAGCTTAACGCGACCGCGCCTTTAATCCGGAGCGCTGAGCCATGTCCCTTCGCGACCTTTATCCCATCCCGAACATCGACCCGGTATGGACCGTGCCGCAGAATTTTGAGGCTTCGTTCGACTGGGACTACGATGATGGTCGCCGGCAGATGATGCACCTCTACCAGAAGGGCAAGGATATGCAGTGGGATGCGCTTTCGCGCATTGACTGGTCGGAGGAACTCGACCCGGAAAACCCGATGCAGATGGCCGATGAACTCTCCGGCATCTATTACACGCCCATTTGGCAGAAGATGAACCGGCGTGAAAAAGCCGAGATGCGCCTGCACTTCCAAGCATGGAGTATTTCGCAGTTCATGCAGGGCGAACAAGCTGCCCTGATCTGCGCCGCCAAGATCGTGCAGCAGGCCCCTGACCTCGACGCCAAGTTTTACGCAGCCACGCAGGTGATGGACGAGGCGCGGCATGTCGAGGCTTACAAGAAGCTGCTACAGAAATTCGGGGTTGCCTATCCGATGACGAAACCGTTGCAGACCCTCGTTGATCAGGCGCTGCGCGATAGCCGCTGGGACATGACCTATCTAGCTATGCAGGTCGTCATTGAGGGTCTTGCGCTTGCCGCCTTCAACAGCTTGCGCGAGACGTCTGGCAACCCACTCGCTCAGCAGGTCAACGCCTTCGTGATGCAGGACGAGTCGCGTCATGTCGCGTTTGGGCGCCTCGCGCTGAAAGAATTCTACCCGCAACTGTCTGACGCGGAGCGCCGCGAGCGCGAGGAATTCCTCGTTGAGGCTTGCTACCATATGCGCGATCGTTTCGATCAGCGCGAGAGCTATGAGGTGCTTGGGCTTCCAGTGGAAGAGTGCATCGCCGCCCAGCGCGATTCCGGTTATATGCAAATGTTCCGGACGACGCTCTTCCAGCGCATTGTCCCGATCGTGCGCGACATCGGGCTTTGGTCCGACAAGATCCAGGCCGCCTATGCCGACATGGGCGTCCTCGGCTTTGCAGAAACCGACTACGACGCGTTGTCGGCCAACGACCACCGGCGGGCGGAAGAACTCGACGCCGCCAACAGGCTGAAGCGTCAAGCCTATGTCGAGGAAGTCGCCGATTACGGCCGGGCGGCGGCGCAATAGCCGCGGTTTACGCTCCCGCCTGCCTGCTGCTATGCTCAACAGCGTGGATGGCTGGAATTGCATTCCGGCCGTCGGTTAGAGGAGTAGATTGGCGCATGCGGCGCGATGAATGTCTTGGAGCGCGGCGGTGACGGACCACAAGCCGGGCCCTGAGCGCGGCGTGCGAAGTGCGGGCGAGCGACATTCTGGCAAGCGGGTCTATATCAAGACCTATGGCTGCCAGATGAATGTCTATGACAGCGAGCGGATCGCTGAACTCCTAGCGCCGATCGGCTATGCGGCCGCTGAGGCGCCCGAAGACGCCGATTTAATCGTTGTCAACACGTGTCACATTCGCGAGAAGGCATCGGAGAAACTTTACTCTGACCTCGGCCGGTTGCGGCCGCTCAAAGCTAGAGGCGATGCGATCGGAAAGCCTGTGACGATCGCCGTTGCGGGCTGCGTCGCTCAAGCGGAAGGCGCGGAGATCGCCGCGCGCGCGCCGATGGTCGATCTCATCCTTGGCCCGCAATCCTATCACCGTCTGCCTGAACTGATTGCCCGCTCGGCGCGCGAAAGGGGCGCAACGCTCGATACCGATTTTGCGGTTGAAGAAAAATTTGACCGGCTCGGGGTCAACCGCGACCCAGCCGGCGTGACGGCTTTCCTGACGGTTCAAGAGGGTTGCGATAAATTCTGCACATTCTGCGTTGTTCCGTACACGCGCGGCCCGGAAGCCGCTCGCGACGCCGCCTCGATTATTGGCGAGGCGGAGAGCCTGGTGGCGCAGGGCGTCAGGGAGATCACGCTCCTCGGACAGAACGTCAACGCTTGGGCGGCGATGCCAGCGCCAGACGAAGTTAGCGCCGCGATCACTCCGCGCCCAGACGGAAAATGGGGACTTGCAGGGCTTTGCCGGCGCCTTGCGTCAATTGATGAATTGGCTCGCATCAGGTTCACCACATCGCATCCGCGCGACATGGACGAAGAACTGATTGCTGCTTTTGCCGAGCTTCCAACGCTTATGCCATACCTTCATTTGCCAGTGCAGTCAGGGTCGGATCGTATACTGAAGGCAATGAACAGAGGCCACTCAGCGGCGGAGTATCGGCGCATGGTAGACGCCGTGCGCCACGCGAGGCCTGATATCGCCCTTTCAGGTGATTTCATCGTCGGGTTTCCGGGCGAGACGGAGGCTGACTTCGAAGAGACGCTGCAGTTGGTGCGCGAGGTTGGGTTTGCCTCGGCGTTCGCGTTCAAATACTCGCGCCGCCCCGGAACGCCTGCCTCCGCCATGGCAAGCCAAGTCTCCGAAGACGAAAAGGACATGAGATTGTCGAAGCTGCTCGACCTCCTCGATGTGCAACGCCGCAATTTCAATGCATCGCTTGTTGGCGCGGAGATCTCAGTTTTGTTTGAAAAGCCCGGGCGTATGGCCGGACAGATAATTGGTCGGACGCCCTATCTCCAAAGCGTCCATGTAAGCGCTGACGCCTCAATAATTGGTTCGATCGAAAAAGTACGTATCGTCGGAGTAACGAGCAATGCGCTTGCGGGCGAGCTTGTCGACCGATCGTATCGCAGCAAGCGGTCCGGCGCGGCTTCGGCCCATGAGTTTGCCTCCGCGTGAGCGACGACCTTCCCAATCTAGGTGACCAAAAATTCGCGCTTTCCTCTCTTGAATCGCGCAACGCTGAAATTTCTCTTGTAGCGTTTGATGATAATCTGCGTACTGCGGAACTTGCTGGCGAGCGCGATGCAAACCTTATCCTGATCGAACAGATGCTCGGGGTCAGGATTGATCCGCGCGGCAACAGATTTGCAATCAGCGGCCCGGAAGATTCTCGGACCCGGGCGGTCCAGCTTCTCCGGACCTTGTACAAACGGCTCGTCTCCGGCCAGCCGGTTTCTTCCGAAGAAGTGCGGGCCGCCGCTCGCCTTGCGCCTTCGGTCCCAGATCGTCCGCAGGCAAGTGGCGCGGTCCAGTCCATAAAGACGCCCAAGCGACTCATTCAGGCCCGAACGGCGGCTCAGCGCATTTATCTTGATGCATTGGCCGGCGGCGAGCTTGTTTTCGGCGTCGGCCCTGCGGGCACGGGCAAGACCTATCTCGCCGTCGCCCATGCAGTATCCTTACTCTTGTCCGGCGCGGTGGATCGGATCGTCCTGTCGCGCCCGGCGCTTGAAGCCGGCGAGCGGATCGGTTTCCTCCCGGGCGATCTCAAGGAGAAGGTCGACCCCTATCTCCGCCCTCTTTATGATGCGCTCTACGACATGTTGCCCGGCGATTATGTCGAACGGCGAATTCTCGCTGGGGATATCGAGATTGCCCCGCTTGCGTTCATGCGTGGGCGGACGCTCGCTCGCTCGGCTATCATCCTCGATGAGGCGCAGAACGCGACGGTCGCGCAAACGAAAATGTTCCTTACGCGGCTTGGCGAGGGGTCACGAATGACGCTGACCGGCGATCCAACGCAAAGCGATCTGCCACGTGGCGATACATCAGGGCTTGCCGATGCCCTCGGACTTCTCGCTGGCGTCCCCGGCGTAAGGGCCGCGCATTTCACGGCGGCGGACGTCGTCCGGCATCCACTGGTTGGGCATATCATCGCCGCTTATGAGGCGCGAACGGCGCGGCAAAACCTGACCGGCGGCGCCAAATGATCGACGATGACTTAAGTGTCGATGCGGTGGAGACGATCATTGACGACGATCGCTGGCGCAATGCGATTAGCGATCCGGAAAGCCTTACCTTAGCTTGCCTGCATGCCGTCTCTAAATCGGAGCCTGCGGTCGCCCAGGCGGGTGTTGCCGTTCTTTTGGCGGATGATGCCGCGTTACGCGACCTCAACCGGCGGTTTCGCGGATTGGACAAGCCAACGAATGTGCTCGCGTTTCCCGCTGCCAACGATGGCTCCCGCTTTCTTGGCGATCTCGCCATTGCCTACGAGACCTGCATTGCGGAGGCAGGGGAGCGAGGCGTTCCGACAGTCGAGCACGCTGCGCATTTGATCGTTCACGGCGTGCTGCACCTCGTCGGATACGATCATCAGGACGAAACCGAGGCGAAAGAGATGGAAGCCCTGGAGAGCGAGATTATGTTGGCGATGCGTTACGCCGATCCGCATGCCGATCGCGAGCGCGCGGCCGCAAACGAGACAGGAGAAATGTCCGCGTGACGAGCGAAACTAATTTTTCTCAGCGATCCGATGATGATGGCGCAGGCGAACAGGCCAGCTTGATGGATCGATTGAAGTCGTTCTTTGGCCGCAATGGAGACGACGGCGACATGTCTGACGGACTTGACGACGGTCAGCGCGACGCCGTCGCACGCATGCCGCGCGGTCGCCGGGAGATGATTGAGCGGGTCATCGCCTTCGACGCAAAACGCGTGGTCGACGTCATGGCGCCGCGGGCTGATATCGTCGCCGTCGATGTGGCGACGACACTCGACGAGTTAGTCAAAGTTTTTGCTGACGCGGGTCACTCCCGATTGCCCGTCTACCGCGTTGATCTCGACGATCCGATTGGCATGGTTCACATCAAGGACGTGGTTCACCGCCTTGCCAATCCATCGCACGAGGCGGAAGGCGACGGGCTGATCCTGAAAAAAATACGCCGGGATGTTCTGTATGTGCCTCCGTCCATGCGCATCACCGACCTGCTGCTGAAGATGCAGGCGTCGCGCATCCATATGGCGCTTGTGGTCGATGAATTCGGCGGCACGGACGGCCTTGTTACCATCGAAGACCTTGTCGAAGAGGTCGTCGGCGACATTAATGACGAGCACGACGATGAAGAGGCGCCGACTATCGTCCCGCGGGCCGGCGGCGGGTGGGAAGTCGACGCCCGTGTAGAACTCGGCGCTTTTACGGAAGCGACGGGCGTCGTCATGAACAGCGAGGACGACGAAGTCGACACTCTCGGGGGGCTCGTTTTTTCTCTCGCCGGTCGTGTCCCACAGCGTGGCGAAGTTCTCAGTCACCCTGACGGGTTCGACTTTGAGGTGACAGAAGCAGACGTGCGAAAAGTTCGGAAGATTCTGATTCGGCGGCGATCTTCGATCTCGACGGGCCCGGACGCAGCCGAGGCGGCCGAATGAGCGCTGTGTCGGCGCGCGATACGGGCGATAGACCCAACGTTCCGCAGGCGCAGCGTTTCATCGAAGCGTTTCGTAACTTAGCTGGGTGGCGCGCCGGCTGCGTCGCCGGCCTTGCCGGCATTTCAGCGGCGCTGGCCATGGCGCCTTTCTATGCGTTGCCGGGCCTTGCCTTGGGATTTTCGGCGCTCGTTCTCCTGATTGACGGCGCGGCTCGTCGCGAGCGGCCGTTGCGCGCGGCGTTTTTCCGCGGATGGTGCTTCGGCTTCGGTTTTTTCCTGCTCGGCCTTTATTGGCTTGGTTTTGCGTTTCTGGTTCAAGCTGACAGCTTTGCCTGGATGGCGCCGTTTGCAGTGTTAGGCATGCCGGCGTTCCTCGGCATTTTCACCGGTGCAGCAAGCGCGGCTGCCGCCTTTTTCTGGCGTCCGGGTTGGTCGAGGGCGTTGACGCTCGCTGCTTGTCTGGCCGTCACTGAGTTTTTGCGCGGGCATGTTCTCACAGGCCTGCCTTGGAACCTCCCGGGGCAGGCTTTCGCGGGCCTTGCGGCGGGCGGGCAGACGGCCGCATGGTACGGGGCCTATGGTCTTTCATTGATCGCGCTGTTGCTGGCGACTGCGTCCGCCGCAACGATTGATCAGGCCGGCGCGCGTCGCTGGACCGGGGCGTGCGTTGCTGTTTTGGGAACGCTTGCGCTCTACGGCGTGGGCGCCGCGCGCCTCGCCTTGTCGTCCGTTTCCGTTCACGAGGATGTTGCCGTCCGGATCGTCCAGCCGAACATTCCCCAGCGGGAAAAGATCGATTGGGACCTCTGGTGGCGCAATCTTGATATCCATCTCAATCTGTCAGCGGCCCCCGCAACCGCTTCACGCAATTTCGTTGTCTGGCCTGAAAACGCCGCCCCGTCCCTGAACGAGAGCGCGAAGGCGCTAGCGGAAATCGACAAACGCCTGCCGCCAAACGCAACGCTGATTTACGGCACAGCGCGGCGCGAAAGCGACGCAGACGGGCGCGATCGCTACTATAATTCGATTGCTGTCGCGCCGTCTGGCAATGGGCGACAGCCAACCGAATATTACGACAAGCACCACCTTGCCCCATTTGGTGAATATCTGCCGATGCAGGGGCTCCTGCGCGCAGTGGGGCTTGCCCAGCTTGCCCCTTACGACGACGGCTTTACCAAAGGGGCCGGCCCGACAGTGATCACCACTGGCGGGCTGTCGTTCGCACCATTGATCTGTTTCGAGGCTGTCTTTCCGAACGCCGTTCATCCGCCCACGCAACGACCTGACTGGATCGTCACTGTCACCAACGACGCGTGGTTTGGCGACACGTCTGGGCCGCGCCAGCATCTTGACCAGGCGCGCCTGCGCGCAATCGAAACCGGGTTACCGATGGCTCGATCGGCCAACACGGGCGTCTCAGCCTTGATTGATCCGGCCGGCCGTTATGTTGCTCGAATTTCACTTTACGAACCTGGCGTCATCGATGCTCTGCTACCCATGCCTCTTGCGCCAACACTCTATTCCCGGCTCGGGAACTCGCTTTTTTGGGCGATGTTGATCCTGACTATTGCCGCTTCAGGGGTCATTGGACGTCGGAGCGCTGGTTGACCGCATGTGCTCAGCCCGGCCCTTGCCCGCGGCGCAAATGTGCGTGGAAGTTGCGTAGAGGCAAAAACTCCCTATATGTCCGTATTGGGAGAGATCATGCAGCGTAAGGACGGCAGTTCTCAGCTGCATGCGGGACGGGAAATGTGAAAGAAGACAAGAAACCACATCCAATTGATGTGCACGTGGGCGGACGAGTCAGGCTGCGTCGCACTATGTTAGGCATGAGCCAGGACAAGCTAGGGGAAGCTTTGGGCCTGACTTTCCAGCAGATTCAAAAATACGAGAAAGGCGTCAACCGGATTGGCGCAAGCAGGGTCTTCGAAATTTCGAAGGTGCTCGGCGTTCCGATCCAGTTTTTCTTTGACGACTTTGGCGGCGGCGCAAACCGAACGTATGGGTTTGCAGAATCCGGCTCCGAGGTCGACGCCTCGCCGCTGATGGATCTGTTGAACACCCCCGAGGGCGTACAACTCTGTCGGTTCTTCGCCGACATCAAGGACCCAAAAGTCCGGAAACGGGTGCTGGAACTCGTCAGAACGCTTGCCGACGGCGAACGCACCGCGACGATTGAAAATTAACTGCCCCTCGGGCGATGATGGAATAAATGCTTGGATGCGCGATGCTCTCGCGCATGGTTGATCGTTGACGCCAGTGGACAACCGCTCCGGTCATCACTAAGACACCCCATAACCTGACATAAACATATCCTTATATGGGGAATTGCCGGCATGCCGCGTCAGAATTACCTGTTCACCAGCGAAAGCGTCGCCGAAGGCCACCCGGACAAGGTCTGCGACCGAATTTCTGACGAAATCGTCGACCTCGTTTATCGAGCCGCGACGGACGATGGCATGAATCCCTGGAATGTTCGCGTTGCTTGTGAAACGCTTGCGACGACAAACCGTGTTGTGATCGCCGGCGAAGTGCGCGTTCCGGAAGCGTTGCTAGCGCGCGACACGAAAGGCGGGATCAGGCTCGATAGCGCGGGCGCCCCTGCGGTCAACCCGGAGCCGTTTATCGAGGCGGCGCGCGCGGCTATCTGCGATATTGGATACCAACAGGATGGTTTTCACTGGCGAACGGCGGATGTCGAAGTGCTCCTCCATGCGCAGTCGGCGGACATTGCTCAGGGTGTCGATAGAGCCTCCGACGGGAATGCGGAAGGCGCCGGCGATCAGGGCATCATGTTTGGTTATGCCTGTCGCGAGACGCCGGCGCTCATGCCGGCCCCAATCCACTACAGCCATCTCATTCTGAAAAATCTCGCCGCCGCCAGACATGCGGGCAGAGGCGACGCTGGAACGCTGGGACCTGACGCCAAGAGCCAGGTGACCGTGCGATATGAAGGCGGCAAGCCAGTCGAAGCAGTCAGCATTGTTGTTTCCACCCAGCATCTCGACGGAAGCTGGACATCGGCCAAAGTGCGAGACGTCGTTGAGCCTTATGTTCGAGCCGCGCTATCCGATCTTCCCATCGCCGCCAATTGCGACTGGCATGTCAATCCAACTGGCAAATTCGTGATCGGCGGACCGGACGGCGACGCCGGGCTGACCGGCCGCAAAATCATCGTGGACACTTATGGCGGCGCGGCGCCTCATGGCGGCGGCGCATTTTCCGGCAAAGACACAACCAAAGTCGATCGGTCCGCCGCTTACGCAGCGCGGTATCTGGCGAAAAACGTTGTCGCGGCAGGGTTGTCTGACCGGTGTACGATCCAGCTTTCCTACGCGATTGGCGTTGCGCGCCCACTGTCAATCTATGTCGATCTGCATGGCGTCGGGAAGGTGCAAGAAGATCAAATTGAGAAGGCGCTATCGGAAGTGATGGATCTGTCGCCAAGCGGCATACGTCGTCATCTCGACCTCAACAAACCCATTTACGCCAGAACGTCCGCTTACGGCCATTTCGGCCGGGAACCGGACGCCGAGGGTGGCTTCTCATGGGAGCGAACGGACCTCGCCGCAACGCTTGCAACCAAGCTTGGACGCTAGGCCGCCTTCGAGGACATAGTGTCATTGTTGGGCGGGTACGTCAGCGGTGACGGATCAGCACCGTATTCATTCGGGTGCGCAATCGCACTTCATAGCCATGCGCCGTCAACAAATCGGTCGCTGGAGACGATGTCTTGGTACGATCCGTTTCGAGAATAACAAGCTTCGGCAACAATTCCGCGTCGGCCTCTTCCAGAAAAGGTTTAAGCGCCGTTGCCTCATGACCTTCGATATCAAGCTTCAGTGCATCTAGCTTAGGCAGGCTCGCCTCACTGAACAACTGAATGAGCGGTTTGCCCTGGATCGACATCTCGCCAGCGCCATCAACCTTGCTGCCTCCGCGGCTCTGGCGGTCGACGTGGAACCGCAACATTCTGGCGATATCGGTTGCCGCAAACGGCGCAACGACGATGTCTGGCAAAGCGCCTGATTGCTTCAAGTTGAAGTTCAGCCGTCTGATCATGTCCGGGTCGGGCTCGACGCATAAACCCTTGACTGTTCGTCCGGCGGCTTCTGCCGCCGATCTTGCGAACAGCGTATAAAGGCCGACATTCGCGCCGATATCGGCAAACCAGAAGGGCTGCTCAGGCGGCCCGGAAACAATGAGTGTGGCAAGTTCGGCCCGCTCCGCTGCGTCCCATAAGTGCGGAGCAATAAAGACGCGCTTCTCGCAGATATTGTCATGGGGGTACAGTCTTGCCCGCTGCGATCCAAATACGGTGCAGTCGACAGGGCGGCCGCTTCTGCCGCCCGCTGGGCCAAGAAGGAGAGAAGCGCCTTTCCGCCCGACGTAGCCGGGCGGCAGGCTCGATCCGAGGGCTCTGAAAGCTTTATTAGCGCCGGAGGGAGCAAACGAGCCAAAAGGAGCGTCGGCATACGACTCTTCGACATCTGCCTTTGAATGGCGAGGCGGCATCATTGCTCGGATGCGGCATCGCCCCAGTGGGCGGCGATCCAAGGCGTTGGGCGAACGTGTTTGTAAAAACGCTTGTGAACGGGGGCCGGCCAGACGCCATCCCGCGCTTCATCAGGATCAGGACGGCCACTGAAGATCACGACCCGCGCTGACGATGGCAGCGGCGGCGTCTTGATCCAGTTCATCGGGAATGGCGGCAGCAAGGAGTGTTTGAAGCTGACGCACCATTCATCCGGCCAGAAGCGCTGCTGCGGCAGGCGCGCCGAGATGTACTGTTGTTCGATGCGGAAGGACGAAAGAACCGTTTCGGGATCACGGTTAAATTCGCTGTATATCTCGGTGTAAATCCCGGCTGGAAATCTGAATACCGATGTATTGCCGACGCCCTGGCCTTTCTGCGTCCAGTTCTCGATAACGCAGAATTCGCCCGGGCGGTAATCAAACAGGGCGTTCAGATTTCCCGTTATGACAATATCAAGGTCAAGAAACAGGACGTCGCCTGAAAGCTCCGCAAGCGGATGACGCCAGACTGAGAGTTTACGCCAGGGCGTCGAGGCGACCCGCGGCGGCAGATTAATCTCAGGTAACGGGAAGACCTCGACGCCCTCAATTTCGAGGGACGCGTCATCCGTGAAGCAGACAAATCGCAACGGCCCGACAAGGTTGCGGCGCGCGGCGGCGAATAAGCGCGCAACATAATGTGCGCCATATCGGTCACCCCATTTCATGCAAATGATGGTTGGCACTGGCTTTGATTTCCGCTGACGCCAAGCGCTTTGCGTGGCAGCTTAGTACTAAGCCGCCGCTTGTTCCGAGATCCACCGATCGATTTCTTCCTCGAGGATCGCTAGCGGCATGGCGCCTCCGCCGATCAGAATATCGTGAAACTTCCGGATGTCGAAGCGGTCGCCGAGAGCCGTTTCAGCCCGCCTGCGCAACTCCTGCATCTTCAGCATGCCGATTTTATAGGCGGTCGCCTGACCGGGCATGACGATATAGCGTTCGATCGCCTTCACGGCGTCGCCCTCCGGATTGGGCGTATTCTCAACAAGGTATGAAATCGCTTCGGCGCGCGTCCAGCGCTTATGGTGGATGCCAGTGTCCACAACAAGTCGTGCGGCGCGCCACAACTCCATCGCGAGCCGTCCGAAATCAGAGTACGGATCCTCGTAAAACCCTATCTCTTTGCCTAACGCCTCCGAGTAAAGGCCCCAGCCTTCGGAGAAGGCCGTGAACCCTCCGAACCGCCTGAAGCTCGGCAGATCCGTCAGTTCCTGCGCGACGGCGATCTGCATGTGATGGCCCGGAATGCCCTCGTGATAGGCGAGCGCTTCGAGCTGGTACGTTGGCATGTCGGTCATATTGGCGAGGTTTGCGTAGTAAACGCCCGGTCGCGATCCGTCTGGCGCCGGACGCTGGTAGAACGCTTTACCGGCAGATTTCTCCCGAAACGGTTCGACGCGTTTAACGATCATGTCCGCCTTGGGTTTCGTGAGGAACAGTTCGTCGAGTCGGGCGCGCATGGCGTCGATGCGCGCCGTCGCCTCCGCCAGATAAGCCTCGCGCCCGGCCTCATCGTTCGAGAGCGTGAAGCGGCCGTCGGGATCGGTGCGCATGTAGACCATGAAGTCATTCAGCGACCCGCCGAAGCCAACCGCAACGCGAATCTGGTCCATTTCGTCGCGAATGCGGGCAACTTCTTCGAGTCCAAGATCGTGTATTGCGTCTGGGGTAAGCTCGGTTGTCGTCATTTCCTGAAGGCGCGTTGCATAATAGACTGCGCCGTCGGGCAGCTTCCAAGCGCCATCATCGTCGGTCGCTATCGCCTCATGCCGTTCGAGCATGTTGATTAAATCTTCATAGGCAGGCTTAACAGAGCCGGTAAGCGCTGCTTCAGCCTGTTGAAGGAGCCCGTCCTGCTCGGTCGGCGGCAAGCCTAGCGCTGTAATCTTAGCGATAACGTCCGCATAGAGAGCGGATGGCGGCTCGCCTGCAACGAAAGGCGCCCCCGAAATAACATTGCGCGCAGTTGCGATCATTTGCGGGTAGGTCCATCGCGGCGGTTGGACGCCGGCCGCGACCTGCGCTTCGGCGACGTCTCGATGGGCCGCCATGATCGGCGCGAATCCCTCTAGCCGCCGGATATAGGCCTGAGCTTCCTCAAGGGACGCGACCTGATGCTGATTGATCAGGAACGCTGGCATGCCCGAATGAGGCCCCCGGAACTGATGGAACCGATACTGATGATTGCGGAATGGGAACGACTTCGCCGCTTGCTGGACCCGGTACTCGTAGAGCCGCCAAGACAATTTCGCCTCATCGCTGAGTTCGGTGAAGCGAAATTGGTCTCGCATCGCGCCGAGCGAGAGCATGCGCAGCGCCTGATCTTCTATCGCACGTGCGTCTGAGGGATCATCCCACTGATCGTAATTGGTGCGGCGGCCGAGAAACGTCTGTTGTTCGGGCGACCGCGCTACTTCAGCCTCCCACTGCTCCTCAAGCCAGGCCAAAAAACGTTCGGTCTCGGCAACCGAAGGCATGGCTGGCGTTGCGGCCGACGCCGCTTCCGTTGACGCAGTCCTCGCATTGCGGTCGCAGGCGCCGGCGGCCAGCGCGGCAGCGAGAATGATCAAGGCGGTCAGTTTTTTGTCGAGTTTGGTCGCCATTGCCGAGCGTTTCCGATGTTGGGTTGAGGAGCCGATTTTTGATCTGTGAGCCTAGATTAGCCCCGCAGAGTTGCAGGTTATGCGCGCCGGCCGCGGGTTTCAATCGAAGGCGAAGCTAAAGGGGGCGGCGATCCGCCGATGTTCGTCCGTAACGATCCTGCGCTTGAGCGGCGGATGCGCGCGCGCTCGGCACTCGATCCGCTCGCATAACCTGCAGGTGGCGCCCACTGGCGTCGATGCGACCGTGTCCGGATCGAGACCTGCCGCGTAAATGAGGCGCGGCGCGTCGGCGAGCCGGCAACCCAGCGCCACCGCCCGTTCGGCCTGCGGGGCGTCGAAACCGCCTTCGCCGCCATAAACCGTCCGGGCGATCGAAAAATACCGACTGCCGTCCGGTAACTGGAGGATTTGGGTCAGGATTCGCCGCGGCGTACGGAACGTCTCATGGATATTCCAGAGTGGACACGATCCGCCATACGTCGCGAATGGAAATATGTCGCCCGTATAGCGTTTTGAAATGTTGCCGGCGGCGTCCACACGAATGAAGAAAAAGGGAACGCCCTCCGCTCCCGGTCGCTGGAGGGTTGTCAACCGATGCGCAACCTGTTCGAAACTCGCTCCGAAGCGGCGGCCCAACGCCTCAACGTCGTATTTGAAATCTTCCGCCGCTTGCCGAAGCTTTTCATACGGCATCATGACTGCGGCGGCTGCGTAATTGGCCAGTGCGGCGCGCGCCAATTTGCGTCCCGAATCGGTTTCGAAACGTCCTGCGTTGGCGGTACGATCGAGTAGGCCGCCAGATTCCAGCAAACATAGCTGCAGCGCCAGATTGAACGTCCGACTGGCGTGATCGAGCCGCTCGGAGATCGCGATCTCCCGGGCGTGTACGCTGTGGCGTCTGAGCGCTCCGGACATCACGGCCTGCGGCAGCACGCGCACTCTCAGGCCGTGACGGTCTTGAAACCTTTCAGCGAGCGCGGAAAACAAGCTCGGCGCCGCAGTCAATGACGTCGATAGCTCTTCGCCCCACGCGTCTATCGCCGGAAAGTGATTGCGGTTCGCCTGCAAAAAACTCCGCGCTTCCTCGACAGGGTCTTCAATTTCGGAACGCCCGCCCGCTCGGCTTTCCATCAACGTGTTCTGTGTTGTGCGCCAAGCGCTGAACAGCGTCGCCATCGCCTCGCCCAACACCGGGTTGCTCGTCGCGAGTTCCACGGCGTCTTCCCGCGTCACCCCGGTCGCGCGAAGCATTGGATCGGCGAAGGCTTCGGTCAGGCGGGCTAGGAGATTCGAGTCATCCGATCCGTCGAGGCTGGCCACGTCGACGCCATAAGCACGCGCGAGGCGGACTAGGATATTGGCTGAAGCAGTGCGCTGATTGCGTTCAATGAGATTAACGTAGGACGGCGAAATTCCAAGCTCGGTGGCCATCTGCGCCTGCGTGAGGCCGCGTTCGCGGCGGAGACGCCGGATTTGCGGTCCCAATAGATATTTTCCGACGGCAGCCATAAAGCGCCTCCACGTCGGTATATTTACAAAATTGACAATCTGACACAAGTGTTAGTCATAGATTATACAATCCGACCTCGTCGTCCTCGCGTGATGGAACGAAATCTGCTTCAAAACGCGCGCGATCCGCCCCTCTTTCAGGAGAAAATTCGATGTCCAGTTTTCATGATCTCGTCCCGTCCGCGCCGGCTGGGCGGTTTGACGGGATCGAGCGCAATTACACGCCTGGCGAGGCGAAGCGCCTGCGTGGCTCAGTGCCAATCGCACATACGCTGGCTGAGCGGGGCGCAAACAAGCTTTGGGAGCTGCTGAAGTCCGAGCCGTATATCAATGCGCTCGGGGCCCTTTCAGGCAATCAGGCCGTCCAGATGGCCAAGGCCGGGCTGAAAGCAATCTACCTGTCCGGCTGGCAGGTAGCAGGCGATGCGAACGCCGCTGGCCAAATCTATCCTGATCAGTCGCTCTATCCCGCTAATTCCGGGCCGGAACTTGCGCGCCGGATCAACAACGCGTTTCGCCGAGCTGACCAGATCGAATTCTCGGAAGGCAACGTCACCCGCGACTATTTCCTGCCAATCGTCGCCGACGCAGAAGCCGGATTTGGCGGGCCGCTCAATTGCTTCGAGATCATGAAGGCGTACATTGAGGCGGGCGCAGCCGGGGTGCATTTCGAGGACCAACTCGCTTCGGAAAAAAAATGCGGTCACCTCGGCGGCAAGGTGCTTATCCCGACGCAGGCGCATGAGCGCAACCTCAACGCAGCGCGTCTTGCGGCTGATGTCGCGGGCGTCCCCACGGTTCTCGTGGCTCGGACCGACGCCGAGAGCGCCAAGCTGATCACGTCGGACATCGACGAACGCGATCATCCGTTCATTGATTTTGAACAAGGGCGGACGCCGGAAGGCTTTTACCGACTAAAAGAGGGGACGGGCGTCGATCACTGCATAGCCCGCGGCCTGTCTTATGCATCGTGTGCCGATCTTTTGTGGTGGGAGACCTCGCACCCCAATCTTGACGATGCGAAACGGTTTGCCGAGGCCA